>JASMJM010000105.1 GCA_030749725.1 Pseudomonadales bacterium
GGACGACGATTATCCCACCGACATCAGCTCCCGTTCCGTCATCATGAAACTGGAGGATACCGCCAGAGGATTGATGACTGAAGGCAACCATGGGGCAGCCACAGAGATGGCTCAATTCGGCTTGGCGCTATTCTCTAACGATCCGGATATGTTGGCACAGCTGGCGGCCCTGGAGAATCTGACCGGCAGCATTGAAAACAAACAGGGCCGGCAGCAGCGCAGTCAGCAGTTGGCCGCGGTCGAGTCAACCCTTAGCGCACTTGGTAGCGACAGTAGCCTTGACGAGCTGCAAGCTGCTCGAGAACAGATCGTAAGGCTCAATGATCTGTCACCGGACAGTGAAATTCTGCTGCGGATCCGATCTACACTAACAGAAAGGTTGAGTGAGGCCGTCGAGCAGGAACTCAAAGAACAGCGGTGGCAGAGCGCACAGGCACGCATTGAGAGCTTTGTCGACGTGCTGACCGTCAAGCAGCAAGAACTGCTCAGGGAGAGTGTCGACAGTCAGCGCAACGCATACCGGGATCGTGCGGCCGAGCTACAGCGCCAGATCACTCTGGCTGCGCGAAGTGATGATCCAGGTTCAGCCATGGCTTACCTGGACCAGTTGAGAGATTTTGATGCCAACTCCCCTGAAATTGCAGCGTCAGCAGACCTGATTGGAACCGGATGGTTGAAACAGGCGCGCATCCAGAAGGCAAAAGAAAACTGGCAGATCGCCCAAACCTATGTCCAAAGCGGGTTGACTATTGCTAAAGGTGATGTGCTTAGAACAGCCTTGCAGAGCGAGTTGGTGGCGATTGAACAATTCAAACAGCGGGCGGGCAAGCAACTTGAGCTGGCCGAAGCCAATAGAAGGGAGCAGCAGAAGAAGCAACGAATTCAACAGCTGGAAAAAAGAGTTGGAGCCGTCGTCAACGACAGTCCACTGACGTCGAAAGGGTCGTTGGCCGCCTTGGAGCTGTTGGATCAGCTGGAGATTGAAGATTCCAGCAATGCACTGATCACGAGCGGCAAACAACAGCTGGTGGCAAGATACCAAAAGGAAACCCGAAGGTTGGTCACGGCCGGCAAACTGGAACAGGCGCTGCAGATGAGCCAGCTGGGTTTTAGTCTGCTTCCGGATCAGACCGTTCTCGCAGACGAAATTGAAGAAGTAAAGCGAGTGATCGCGGACCAGCAGGCGGCTGTGCAGCAGCAGCAACTTGCCGGGCTACAGGATGAGCTGACCCGCCTCAGCGAGCAATTTGACCTGACGACCGATCCTGATCATTTAGTACAGACGTTGCAGCGTTATGAATCCAGTCATGAGAGTGACGGCTTGTCAGAATATGTACGTTTTAAGGCTGCTGCTGCCTTTGTAAAACTGGCCGAATCACGCATAGCAGCCGCTCGCTTTGAGGATGCCGAGGAAGCCATATCCCAGGCACGCCGATTTGATCCGGGCTATGCTCAAATACCGGCCGTCGAGGAGAAGGTACGCAGGGGGGACCTGGAAAATCGCTCCATCAAGAAGGATCAGAGATTAAAGGCTCAACTGGCCAGTATGCAACAGAGCTTTATTACGCAGGTACAAGCCCTGGATGTTCGTTCAGCGACTACCACGCTGGCAGCGATAAAACAGGGCAAGTTGGCACCCACCGATCCTTTCTATACAAGTACCGTGCCGACCGAATTTGAGCGGGCCTATCTGCGACTTGCTGCTCTCAGGGCCTCGCCATCCACGGTGGCTGAAACCATCGGCTTGCTGGAAACCGGTCTTGCCTATAAAGCGGACTCCAGCCTGCTGCGAAGTCGACTAGATATTTACCGGCAGGCGCAACGAATACTCACGACTAGTGCGGCCGACCCGGAGCAGGCGACTCGTATGCTCAGAAAAGCAAAGGAACAGTATCCGAAGGAGCAGATATTCCAGAATCTGAAGATAACCGCCGGCCCTCAGGCGACTGCCCCGGCAACTGATCTGGATATTGAGGAGATTCATAGCTATGCTATCGGGTCATCCGGTATCACGACGTACAGCTAACGGCTTAAGGGCGATTAGGCATGGCAGGATTGTTACATAGATTGAGTCAAGACTATGCAGATGGGCTGCTGGATCGGGAAATCTATCGACAGCGGAGAGCGGAGCTGATCGATAGGATTCTGAATGCACAGGAAGACATCACACGTCCGATCTCACCAAGTAAGGATGCAGCAGCCAGCAAAGATGTGACGTTATCGGGACGCGATCCAAAAAGCCTGGACCTCAAAATTCCGCTTAAATCAGGACTGCTTCGTTGGAGCAGCGACGCAAAATTCTGGCTGCTATTTGCTGCGGCAATTACCGCGATGCTCATCGTCGGTCTGCTATACAGTCTCAGTAGCGATAGTCGGAATGAGGGCGCGGAGGCGGGGGAGCTTGGCCATCGTCACGAACAGCCTGCCAACTATCACGAACAGCCTGCAGCCTATCACGAACAGCCTGACAACTATGCAGGCACCGCCGCCATCGCTAGCTCACGCGCCGGCCGTAATACCGAACAATCCCCCACAATATGACGGTGGCGACCAACAGACCCAACCACCAGGGCAGACCATAGCCGCTAGCCAGCGTCCCGCTGATGAGGGCAACCACCCCGACCACCAGAGCGTACGGCAACTGCGTTCTCACATGAGCGATATGATCACACCCGGACGCCATGGAGGAGAGAATGGTGGTATCCGAGATCGGCGAACAGTGATCTCCCCACACAGCACCTGCCAGGATAGAGGCAATGCTGGCGCTAATGATATGTTGATTCCCCGCATCCACTGAACCTTGACTACCGGCCATGGCCCAAACCAGTGGGATCGTTAGGGGCATCAGAATACCCATGGTGCCCCAACTGGAACCGGTAGCAAATGCGGTGCCGGCAGCCAGCAGAAAGATCAGACTAGGTAGCAACGGCAGGGAGATGCGATCACTGAGTAGCGCCAACAGGTAATCGCCCGTACCCAACTCTTCAGTGATCGCCGCGAGCGTCCAGGCCAGCACCAGGACGATAATCGCCGCCAGCATGCCCTGCAATCCCGCCATCCACGCATCAATGGTTTCGCTGATGCTCAGGACACGTTGACTGATGGTCAGACCTGCAGCGGCGATAACACCCAATAGAGATCCCCACAGCAGCGCCTTATAAGAATCAGCACTGCCGATGATCTCACGCCAGCTATCGCCCTCACCGGTTGTATACAACCCGCCTAGAACGGTTGCCACCAGCACCAGGATGGGCAGCGCTGCGTTGATGGCCCGATGGGGAACATCCTCTTTGGCGATGCTGTCTTGAACGTCAGGAGAATGGAGACTGGTAAGGTCCGCCGTGCCTTCACTTTTCGCCTGCTGCTCCGCATGCAGCATGGGACCGAAGTCACGCCCTGAAGAGGCGATCATAAACACAAACACGATCGCCAGAATGGGATAGAAACTGTAGGCAAGGGAATCCAGGAAGATGAGGTAGGGTTGCTGCAATGCATCGATTTGTTCGATGGCCTTATCAATCAGACCAACCTGGTAGCCAATCCAGGTAGTCACCAAAGCCAGGCAGGCGACAGGGGCAGCCGTAGAGTCGACAATGTAGGCCAGCTTTTCCCGTGACACACCCATCTGGTCGGTAATGGGGCGCATGGTGTTGCCGACCACCAGGGTGTTGGCATAGTCATCGAAAAAAATAGCCAGGCCCATAAAACCGGTGCTTAGCTGAGCTCGTTTGCCGTCCTTCACCCAGACCACAAATAGTTCTACCACTCCCAGCATGCCGCCGTTTCTTGAGATGATCCCAACCATGCCACCGATCATCATGCTGAAAATGATAATGGCGACGTGATCCTCATCCGCTAATGCACGCACCACGTAAATCTGTACTGAATCCAGCAATCCACTCCATAAACCGGTTAGCGTGAAACCGGTCAAGGCCCAGGCACCCACCCAGATACCCAGGAAGATTGCCGGTATGATCTGGCGAAACACCAGAGCTCCGGCAATCGCCACCAGTGGCGGCAGAATGGAACTGAAACCGGCTTCAACTGTGCTTGGATCCGCGGCCAGACAGACGTTGGGTATCATCAGCATCGACATCAACAGCAAAGCGGTCAAACTGGCGCGAGGAGGGAGCATTGAAGTAGCATAAAGCACATTCCACGCTGTGCATAGTCGTTAGCGCGTCCCCTTGCCTTACCTGTCTCCATCAACTGTCAGGAAATGTCTGTCACGAGTCGAGTGCCCACCCACTGAGCTGGTAGCTAACAATTCAATTGAGTCTTTCCTTGTAGCAAGTTCCATCTGTTATTGGTGATCCCATGTCTAAACTGGGAGATCGGTGAATCGGGTCGATCCACGTTAGGATCTGAGGCATTGAAATCGAGGCAGGTTCCTCCTATGCTCTGGGATACAAGCACATTTGCTTGACTCCCCCTTAGATGTGATAGAGTCCAGGGGAAAGCCGTGAAGGGATCGTAGTCAGGAGACGCTGTATGTCAGAGATGCATTTTGCAACCATTTGGGAAAAGATCGCAGCCGCCCAACCCGAGGCACCGGCAGTAATTTGCGGCAATGTGATCCGCACCTGGCGAGAATACGAGGATCGGGCCGCCCGCGTAGCCGCTTACTTGCATCAACAGGGACTCGAGACCGAATCCAAGATCGGTATCTACCTGCACAACTGCAATGAATATCTGGAAGCGCAATTCGGCATCATGAAGATGCGCGGCGTGCCGATCAACGTCAACTATCGTTACCGTGAAGAGGAGATGGTTTACCTACTGGAAAATGCCGATTGCGAAGCACTGGTTTACCAGTCGTGTTACGCGGACCGCGTCGCTGCAGTTCGTGATCAGCTCCCAGCCATCAAGACTTTCATACGGGTGGAGGATGATTCGGGAGGATCCGTCCCGGGGGATGTGGAGTATGAGACGCTGATTGCCGACAACGCCCCCATGCCCAGCATCGAACGATCCGCCGATGATCTATATATGCTCTACACAGGTGGCACCACCGGCATGCCGAAGGGCGTTATGTATGCGTCGGGTACCATGTCCACAGGTTTGACCTCAGGTTGGATGCTGCTGGGTGGCCTGGCTGAGCTGCCGGCAACGCCGGAAGAATTGGCTGCAGCATCTGCGGCCCTCCATGAAGCAGGTAATCAGGTGATCAGCCTGACAGCCTGCCCCTTGATGCACGGCACCGGCATGTGGGTGGGTTCCATGATTCCCCACATGATGGGCGGCGCCGTGGTCACCATGTCCGAGTTGGGTCTGAATCCTGAACAGATCTGGCGTGAAGTCCGTCGCAACGGCGTCACCTTCGTAGTGATCGTTGGCGATGCATTTGCCAAACCGATGCTTGCGGAACTTGACAAAGCGAAAGAGGACGGCACTCCCCATGACATCTCCACCATCAAGGCGATCATGTCTTCGGGTGTTATGTGGTCTGAGGAAGTTAAGGCCGGAATGCTGCAGCACCATGACATGATCCTCATCGATGCCATGGGTTCCACGGAAGGATCCATGGGTAGTTCGGTGGCAACGCGTGGTGACGTCAGCGAGACGGCAAAATTCGTTATGGGTGAAAACGTCAAAGTCTTCGACGAATACGACGTTGAGGTCGTCCCCGGATCGGGCGACATGGGAATGCTTGCCGCACCGGGAGCGCCCCTCGGCTACTACAAGGATCCGGAGAAAACTGCCGAGACTTTTCGCGAGATCGATGGAGTCCGATACAGTTTCCCGGGAGACTTCGCCACCATCGAAGCGGACGGCACCATTACCCTACTGGGTCGCGGATCCAAGTGCATCAATACCTCCGGCGAGAAGGTCTTCCCCGAAGAGGTAGAGGAGGCCATCAAGCGAGATCCGGCAATTTTCGACTGCCTGGTGGTGGGCCTGCCGGACGAGAGATTCGGTCAGCGCGTAGTTGCCATTGCCTCGCTCAAGGATGGCCAGGAGATCGATGAACCGTCCCTGATCGAACAAACCCGTCAACACCTGGCAGGATACAAACTACCGAAGCAGATAGCCTTCGTGCCGGAAGTGCAACGAGCAGCCAATGGCAAGGCAGACTATGACTGGGCCGAAGAGACAGCACGAGAGATGCTTGCCTGACGGATGAGTAGCGTCAGCGCAACCCTTTACGGATGATACTCTGTCTCAAATAGCTCTATAATAGGCATGCAAGATTCACGGAGAGGTGCCAGAGTGGCCGAATGGGGTTGACTCGAAATCAATTGACGGTGTGAGCCGTCCCAGGGTTCGAATCCCTGCCTCTCCGCCAGATAGCTATATAAATCAATTAGTTACAGATAAATATATCCTCTACATACCAACCTGCATACCATTAGAATTTGCATGAAGCTGTAATTCTCTTTACTAAAACCGATTCAACACCACCCTCTTCCCAAAGACCGCACCCCACCCCGGGGGTACCCCCCTTGTCAGGAAGGGACTCCTACTACCTATGTATTACTAATCTGGAGGAACGATGAGCGGGTTTTGAGCAACGCCTGATCTACCAGACCCCGTCGACAAGATGCGCATAGGAGTAGCCTCTTTTCTCCGTTAGTAGGCCACAGTACAGAAACTCAACACCT
>JASMJM010000106.1 GCA_030749725.1 Pseudomonadales bacterium
AGCGCTTCTGCGGGACATCCTGATTACCGAATACATAACGGGTCATCAGTTTCAAGCCACGCTGTCCGAGCAACAGCAACAGCAACGGCAATGCCATAAACATAAACCCTTTCCGTTCCGGCGCGATTCCGCCGGGGCAGAGCAGGACTAATTTGTCCACTTTCCGAGGGCTCGATACGGCGTAGGTGAGCGCCATCCAGCCGCCCAGGGATATTCCCAGCAGCGATGCGCTCTTAAGACCTAGTCCGTCGTAAACATCATCAAGCCACTCAGCATACGCAGCACCGCTCAGGTGTTGGAACCGGAACCGTGCAGCAGAATGAGCGGCGGAGCTGTCTCGTCACCACAGGCAATGATGAATGTCCGACCATGCCGCGTGGGCACACTCAGTTCATCCTTGGGCACCGGCCAGTTAGCCAGGACGGAGTTGTAATGATCCTTTATGGCTTTTTCTCCCGCAGGAGATTTGTAAATTGAAGCGCCTTTCATAAACTCATACTCAGTACCAACATCTTTCTTGGGGGGTGTCAATCGTTCATCAACCAGGCAACAGCTTCGTCACGAGTCTGGAAGATCCCGAAGTGACGATTGCGGTTGGATTCATTTGCCAATTCACGAAATCGGCCTTGCTGCCATAGCTCGAGGGGTAGCACGGCCGCCATTTGTATGTTGTAGTTGGCCAACTTCTGCAGCACCTGACCTGCCAGTCGTGCTTTTAGATCAAAGAACTCATCAGTCAGATTGACGGCATACAGCAGCAGCTTTTGCGTATCCTGCCCACCACAGATTGCTACGAGGTCAACCGCATCCTGTTCACAGCGAACAATGATCCGCTCCGGATCCGCTTCGACAAAACAGGTACCCATTGCTTCCTGCAGCTTGGTGTTCATGGTGACTTCCCGATTTCTCTTGCAGCTAATTGGAAATGGCAGCGATCAACTCCAGCATGCGACTGGTGAATTGAGGACCGCCATAGAGGATGATTTTGGCTTTGTTATCCTCTGCATAGAAAATAACGTCAGCACGCGCCTGGCCGAAGCTTGGGTCTTTGCCGTTCATCACTGCCATCACCGAGTTGGAAAGTCTGGTTGCCGCGTCCTTGTCAATTGCGTCTACATCGACAACTGAAGAAACCAGTACCTTCCTCGACTGTTGCCGGGCGGGCGCCGCGGCCAGGGACGAAGATGTGCCGGTAAACAGGTCCAGGTCTTTCGCTGTGATCCGGTACTGTTTGCCGATCTTGCTGGCATGCAGTTTGCCGTCTCTTATAAACCCCCTCACCGTCTTCGGATGCAACTCCAGAAGTGCTGCGATCTGATCCACCGTATGGAAATCCGCTTGCATGTAACCTGCTCCTGTTCGAACTACAGCTAACTATATGGTATTATATAGGAGTTTACAAGACATTATAACGTACTATATGATAGGTTATAGGAGTTTTAGGATAGGTGGGCGATCTGCCCGCTGCAGATTCTGATGGGCATTCAGGCATACACTGTCGTGGATCAGAGAACTGCGCCGCGAATACTGAGTCTGAAATCCGATGGGTAACCTCAGGTCGCAGGATGGCTACACGAGCATACATGTCTGAGGGGAATCCCGGGGCTCCAGTTTGGCTTGATTTGATGGTATTCTCGATCAATTCACATTCGAGGAGTCAAGCCATGGGACCACTGAACGGATTGAAGGTAATCGAGTTACAAGGCATCGGACCGGGGCCATACTGCGGAATGATGCTGGCGGACATGGGCGCTGAAGTGATTCGCGTGGACCGGGCTGCCAATGTGGGCAGGGGAGGTGGTCGAGGTGATCTGCTGGCGCGCGGTCGCAAAAGCATAGCGATTGACCTGAAGAACCCGCAGGGTATCGAGACGATTCTTCGTCTTATCGACGATGCCGATGTACTCATTGAAGGATTTCGCCCCGGCGTCATGGAACGCCTTGGCATTGGTCCACAACCTTGCCTTGAGCGGAATCCGGGATTGGTCTACGGACGCATGACCGGTTGGGGACAAACCGGCCCCATGTCACTGGCTGCCGGTCACGACATCAACTACATCTCTCTGACCGGGGCACTGCACGCCATCGGTGAAGCGGGCGGAAAACCGGTGCCCCCTCTCAATCTGATCGGGGATTTCGGCGGTGGCGGCATGCTGCTGGCATTTGGTGTTCTGGCAGCACTTTATGAACGCAGTGGCTCAGGCAAGGGACAGGTGGTAGACGCGGCCATGACAGACGGTTCCGCCCTGCTCATGAATGCCGTATTCGGCATGATGAACAGCGGCCAATGGAAGGAACGGGGCACCAATATGCTAGATACCGGAACCCACTTCTATAACACCTACGAGACAAGTGACGGCAAGTTCATCTCGGTGGGGTCCATCGAACCACAGTTCTACGAAATCCTGCTGGAGAAGTCAGGGCTCGGCAAAGATGTGGAAATCCCGGCGCAGCATTCCCGGGATGACTGGCCCAAACTAAAGGAACAGATGGCTGCGATCTTCATTACCAAGACCCGCGACGAGTGGGATGAGATCATGCTCGGTACTGACATCTGTTATGCCCCCATACTCAGTTTTGCCGAGGCGCAAAAACATCAGCACAACGTCGAGCGCGAGACATTCGTCGAGGTGGAAGGTGTGCCCCAGGCGGCACCCGCGCCACGCTTCGATCGTACCGAACCAGAAGTGCCCGCGCCCGCATCGCGACCGGGTGAGCAGACCGATGAGGTCCTTCTGGCAGCGGGATTTGAAGAAAAAGAGGTGGAGAGTCTTCGTGCTGCCGGCGCGGTTGCCTGACGCCGCCGGCATCGGGTTCTAGCAAGCGCCTGGACCCGCCAGGAATCACCAGTCAGTCTCGCGACGCGTCATGCTGTCGGATCGCTCTTTTGGCACATCCAATCAAAGCCCAGAGTCCGCCCCGACTCGATCCTTGTGTCACGGCCCCTCTGTCTGGGCTACCGTTGAACCATCTGCGCTGTATACTGTGCAACAATTCCTGAATGACCGGTCTTATTAGTGACAGCAGGCATGTTTACGGCAAGGGGAGGGATCTTAAATGCAGCGACACATAAATGGTTCTGTCGTGACTGCACTGATCGCGGCTCTGCTCCTATTGGCTGGCTGTGCCACCAATCCGGTGACGGGGGCAAAGGAGCTTTCCTTCGTATCCGAATCGAAAGAGATCGACATCGGTGCAAAGCAGTTCGTGCCGACTCAGCAGACACAGGGCGGTCAATACCGGATCGATCCCGAACTGAGCCGTTATGTCGACCAAGTGGGTCAGCGACTTGGTGCCGCCAGTGATCGGCAACTCCCCTACGAATTTGTGGTGCTGAACAACGCGTCACCCAATGCCTGGGCACTCCCCGGGGGCAAGATCGCGGTAAACCGGGGTCTGTTGCTTGAACTCGATAGCGAAGCGGAACTGGCCGCTGTTCTCGGTCATGAAATCGTCCATGCGGCGGCACGACATGGTGCTAAATCCATGGAAAGGGGCATGTTGCTGCAGGGAGCGGTCATGGCCACGGCGATTGCCAGCCGCGAACAGAAGTACAACAACTATATCGTGCAGGGCGCCGCCCTGGGCGCGCAATTAGTCAGTCAGAAGTATGGGCGAAGCGCGGAACTGGAGTCGGACTATTACGGCATGCGGTATATGGCGAGGGCCGGATATAATCCCGCGGCAGCAGTCAATCTACAGGAGACATTCGTGAGACTGTCAAAGGATCGCAAGAGCAGTTGGCTGGATGGCTTGTTCGCCAGTCACCCGCCTTCCCTTGAACGGGTGGAAACCAACAGGAAGACGGTCACTGAACTCGGTAACGAAGGTGAAGTGGGCAGGGAACGTTACCATCAGAAGATTGCCCACCTTCGCAGAAGCAAGCCCGCCTATGATGCTTACGACGAGGCACAGAAGAAGATAGCGGCGGATGACCTGGAAATGGCCGTCGGCAGCCTTGAGGAAGCGATCGCACTGGAGCCGCGAGAAGGACAGTTCCATGGCTTAAAGGGGGACATTCTGCTGCAGCAGAAACGCTACCGCCAGGCGATTGCCTCGTATGACGATGCACTGCTTCTCGACGATGCGTACTTCAAATACTATCTCGGCAGGGGAATTGCCCGCGCCAGACTGGGTGACGCCAGTCAAGCTAAACTGGATCTGGATAGAAGCAATCAACTCCTGCCTACGGCGATCACGATGAATGAGTTGGGGAAAATTGCAATCCAGCAAGGCGATCATGGCGCGGCTAAGAGTCACTTTCGTTCCGCAGCTTCAGCCGGTGGTGAACTGGGTCGGGAAGCCAGTCTCTCGTTTATCAAGCTGGATCTTCCCGACAGCCCCGATAGGTATATCAAGTCAAGCGCAGCCCTGAGTGAAAAGGGATTGCTCCTTATAGAACTCGTTAACGAAAGCGGGCTGGATGTCGGCGGGGTCGTGTTGCAGCTAAACGTCAGCGCAGGGGGAAGATCAGGCACGCGTCGCTACAACGTAAGCAGGCTGTTGGCAAATGAGAGAATACAGCTTAGTTCCGGCTTTACGTTTTCCGAGGAAAACCCACTCCAGAGCGTCAGTGTCAGCATCGTTGATATTTCGCTGCTTTGAGGCGTCCCTGCCACACGGTTGCATCGCCCGATGTGGTCGCTACCGTTCCCGACGTGTCGCGAGCGTCGACATCAGTGCTTCGATGCCTGGGTATCCTGTTCCCCCGCTCAACGCATAGCGTTTGGTGGCGTCGCGCCACTTCTCCTGCGCCGCCCATAATGCGAGAAACTTCTCTGTATCCACCACCCGGGTGCCGCCAAGCATGGTCAGGCCTCGGTCGAACAGCGGGTCCGGCAGACAACCGACGGTAGGACCGACGATCATTATCTGCGCGGCGCCCCGGCAGTGTTGCAGCGCCGAATCGACGGTCTGATTGACCAGTACCGTTCCCGTGCACAAGACTTTATTGCATTCGCTGAGACGCGCAGGTTCCAGTGTGACGGCAAAATCATCCCCATCCTGCAGCCAGCGTTCGTCCAGTTCCAGTACGGTGAGGCGTATGCCGTCGGCCCGCACCTGTTCGACCAATGGCGGGAAGTAGCCGACCATGCCGATGTGGTCGCCTTTCGTGAGCGCAAGTTGCTGCACCGTCTTGTGCATGGCTGGCAGCGCATAGCCGCTTTGTTTGAACACCACCTGACTGATGGCGTTGATCGCGGCCATGCCCAGGGACCTTTGCCAACCGGACTCGCCGGCATAGAGTTGTGCAACGGCAACGGGCGATTGGCCCGGCAGATCTCTTGTCCTGCTTGGCTCCTGCAGGTCCAGCAATGCATCATCCAAGCCGGTGTAGGTAATGCCGGTCGTGCCATCGCCGAGGACCATGGCGCCGAATTTGCTGTTCTTGCGCGGGTCCGTCTCGAAAGGAGCAATGTGTATGGATTTGACCGGGGGAATGTCCAGCCGTTGCCCGATGCTGTCGATCAGTTGCAGATAGTCCCTGGCGATGCTCGTCGTCATGACGAAACACAGTCCCAGGATTGCCGCGCATTGGCCGGAAAGAGCAATCGCCACAAGTGATAGCGCATTGGATGAGAGACTCCCTAGTGATTGAGATAGTTGATTGAGATGGTTGATTGAGATGGTTGGCTGAAACAGTGATCGACCGAAAAGGTTATCCCTGGTCATCCTACTCCATTCGATCCTGCCCGACCACAGAGCAGCACCGACGCCCCGGCGAGCGACACCTGCTTATGCCACCCTGGCGAGATGCGAGAATTTCGGGCCTGCCCAAACTATTCAGGATGGGATTCCAGAGGCGAGGTGAACTATTATTTCCGGCTAAAGGAACTCAGTAACTATTCCCACCAAGTGTAAACCTAAGACATATGAGCAACGCATACTTTGAAGACGGCGCCAGGCGTGCCATGGGACTCGGTAATCGGGGACCGATCCGGTTTAATAAGGATGGTTCTATTCACAACGACATTCTGGACGCGTACTGGCGAAACAGTTTCTATGTGCTGGAAGGAGTCGTCAGCCGGCAGGAACTACAGGAGCTTCGGGACCAGTTCCAACACGTGCTTGAACGGGCTCCATCTCACGCCGGTTCCCAACTCGATGCCCAAGGACGAAGTGCAGTCAACACCGGATTTGAGCGTGCCACGTTTCAATTCGCCAAACCCCTCAGCGACCCGATGGGGGGTACGGGGGCAACCGGTGGCCGCTATCCGGTAAAGATGGCTGAACTGGTGCCACCGCCCGAAGCACCGGCTGAAGTCGTCCTGCAAATAAGTGGCAATCTGCAGATGATGGATTCCTGTCTGCGTCTGTACGGTCATCCACATCTGCTGCAGATCGCCGAGGCCGTCAATGGGCCGGACTTCACACCATTTACCGATGCCATCTGGGTGAAGGAAGCAGGTCTCGGTGCTGCTGTCTCCTGGCACCAGGATGGCACTACCCTCTGGGACCATCCTGACCTTGACAGGGGCACGCACGGCTTCAACTTCATGGCCCAGCTCTACCGGACCACTCCCGGGAACGCGCTCTGGATTGTTCCCGGCAGCCATGACGAAGGCAGAATTGACATAAAGGCGTTGATTGAGAATAACGACGGCTCCGATTACCTTCCCAGCGCAGTGCCGTTGTTATGTGAGGCCGGCGACGTGGCCGTATGTAGTCGACAGATGTTGCACGGGTCGTTTCCAAACGCGTCGCCGGATAGACGGGTCACGTTCGTTTTTGGTTTTCACCGTCGCTCATCGGTACTCGGTGTCGAGGGTTGGGACTTTAGAAGCCGGACCCATGTCGAATACGATGAGGAGAGAATTCACCAGCGTTCACGAATCATATCCCTTGCCATCGATGCCCGTCAGCAGCACTTCCCGGATGAGCCTCGGTACATCTACCAACCACTGGCTGGCGAGGAAGATGCCAACCGCTGGAGCGAATCGACACGAGAAAGTCTGCTGAAAGACTACAATCAACGCGATCTTGGTATATAGCTGTAAGGAGGAGCCCATTGATTCGGGACAAGCGCCGAATACAGGTTCACTCTTTTTTCTTACTCTTCTTGCTGCGTTTCTTCAAGCTGGGCTTCCTGAAACTAAACGCTTCTCTTGCCGCTCTGAACGCTGCGCGCATCTTCGTGAGTCGCTCGTTCTTCCTCTGCTCGACATGCGTGCCTTTAGCCATGTCAAAATCCACAACCTTGCGTTCGTTCACGGCATTATCCAAACCGTCTCATTGCACGGGCTTTTGCTTTGGACGCTTCCTGTTCCCTGTTTTTCGGTGCTGCCCCCGTCTCCAGATGGTCGGTCAAATAACGCGTTATCGAACTGATATCCTCAACCGCTTTGTCAAATACAAGCTCGTTCGCCTTGGAAGGTTTGCTGTACCCGCTTACCTTGCGGACGAACTGCAGGGCGGCTGCATGGACTTCTTCGTCAGTCGCAGGCGGCACGAAATTGTGAAGCGTTCGGATATTTCTGCACATCGCGTCCTCCAAATCCGGATCAGTCGCAAGCATTCTGCAGCAAGCCTACGGATGCCACAACAGGGTCCTTATTTCGCCCAACTCCCTGGGCAGCTTCTGCCAGGTCTCGCCGCCATCGCTACTTCGGAATATCTGCCCGAGATTTGTGCAACAGAAAATCAGATTCGGGTCCGCGGGATGAGTCGCCACCATCCATGGCGTTGAGTTGGCGTTACCGATCTTTGCATCCTGCCAGCTTTCGCCATAGTCCCGACTTCGCCAGAGGATCCCTCTGCTCCCAGGAGGGCCATCACCGTTACAGAGGAACAGGACCCCGCGGTTGTCGGCTTTCGGTTTGATGCCGCGGCAGTATTGCCACTCGGAATCGAGTTTGTGCCAGTTCCACGATTCACCGTCGTCATTGCTGGAATACAGCCCCACGGCCGTCGCTGCCAGTAGTTTGCGGCCGTTATCATTAACGACGGCAATGTCGTGAATGTCCGGAAACCTGAATCCATTGTCGAGTTTCTGCCAGGATTCCCCACCATCTCTGGACCGATGCACTGCATCGATCTCAACGCTGACCCAGATGGTATCGTCGTCGATCGGATCAAAGCGGATTCGGGTAACCCTCGGTTTACCGATGAACGGGCAGGAGTCCACAAGATCGATTGGCAGTTGGCGGAAGGAATCGCCGCCGTCATCACTACGATACAGGGCCCCCGGATGCGTGCCGATCAGAATCGTGTTCGGATCCTTGGGAGATTGAGCCACCGACCAGATTCTCGCGCCGTCCGCCGGCGATGGTACGTGGATGGCATTGCCTTCGGCATCTTGTCGCAGCAGGCCGCTGTCAGAGCCCGCCCAGACGACACCTGCTTGCTGATCGTGAGCAGACAGTGCCCAGATCCGACACTCGGTATACAGTCCCCTGAATGCAAAGTCCCAGGATTCCCCCAGATCGTCACTCGCCCAGACTCCCCAACCAACTGTGCCGGCATACAATTTAGCCATGATGACTCCAGATTCTTGTTAGTAACAGTTCATTACGCGATGACACGCCAGGCATCAGATTCCCCAATGACTCCACAGATTGTCCTTGGAGGGCGCTACATCCTCGCGGAAATTGCGCGTATCCACCCACCACTGGTAATCAGGCCCGGGGCCGAATTCATCATCGTCAAAATAGGTATGGTGGTCTTGCTGGTAGTCGCACGGCACAATCACGCGAACCAGGGGTTCGTCCCACTCCGCTGAGTGGTTGATTCCCGCCGAGTGCAGCAGCCGAGGGTGCCAGAAGATGACATCTCCGGCTTCACCGGTCAGTTCCACCGGAACCACCTTGCTCAGAATTGCGTCACGTTCCTGCCGGTACCCCTCACTGTTCTCGTTGGAGATCCTGCCGCCAAGTACGGTGTCCCAGTGCATATGCAGGCGCAGGTGCGAGCCGGGCCAGACGGTAAAGCCACCGGCACGGGGCGGTATGGAATCGGCGACAACCATGGCGGAGAGATGTGCGGCCATATAGTCGGCGTGGGGACCGTAACGAGCTTCTGCAGTGGGCGGTTTAGGAAACACACAGTAGATGCCGCGCACACGTCGCACCGGTTGAACAGGCGATCCAATCAGTGCCTCGACGACACCGCGCAGATCGGGATGATTGGCGATTCGATCGACGAGAAATGATTCGGTGCCTATGCCATCTTCGCCTTTCGAGCGCATTTTCCAGTTTCCGTAAGCGAGCAGGCCAACGCGTGCATGATCTTGTTCAGTCCACTTCTCGTGCGTCTTATCGGTCCAGCTACCGGGATTGTCCCGCTGCATGATGTCCCGAGGGACGTTTTTCCAGATGTGATCGATGACCTTGTCGAAGGCTAGCGGCTCATCGACGAGGCCACGTTTAACAAGGAAGCCCTGCGTCTTGAAATAGTTGATATCTTCCTCACTGAGGTCAGCGCTTCTGCCACCAGTTAAGGCATCGGAGTGGATCACCGTTTCGCGCAGTACCACGTCATCGCCGATGGGCTGCGTAGTTGGGCGTCCCGTGTTGTAGTCCATGGCGCAGGTCCTTTCTCTGTCCACCCAACCATTTCTACAAGGGGAGGGGCCTGAAGGTATTCTGAATCTGCATGTGAAGCTTGGTGGCGCTTCTGTGTTACGCTGTGCGTCACCATATCTCTTGATTGTGTCACTTAATTGTGTGCAGGTAGACAGCTCACTAGTTCAAATGGCAGACAGATTCAACTTATTTACCTCTCGAGACCTGGCGCATCTGGGAAAACTGGTGCCATTTTGGATTCCGGTGATGCTCGCGTTAGCTGTGGTCCTGATAGTCGATGATCCGACGGAGCGATATCCACTGCTTGTTTTTGTACTGCCGCTTTTTCTGCGTGGTGCAGCGATCGTTCTCGGTTTATACGATCGCAGCGATTCCGGATCCAAGCTTCACTGGGTACTCAATATGTTCAGATTTGCCATATTCATAGTTGGCTGGACTCTGATCCTTGCCATTGTCAGCGTGGCCATTGCCGTTAGTATCTTGTCTCTCGAGCTGACCACACTTGTAATGAAACGAGCGATCCTTTTGAGCGCATCGGGTTTCATCATGGCGGCATGGCTGTGGTGGCCCAATTACGCAAAGGCGGTATTGCCCGAATGGCCATGGCATGACGTTCGCATCTGGGTACAGTCAAGCAATCGTTGGGACCTGGTGCTGAGATCCTTTCGAATGCGCCAGGCAGCGAAGGAGAGCAATACCTGGTGGCGCGGTTTCTTCGGCGTCACCGGACTGGTGGTATTGATTATGACGCTTAGCACCCTCGGGGTTTATCGCGGCGCTATTGTGGTCGTGATGGAGTTGCTGGGAGTGATACTACTATTGCCAATCCTGCATCTGGTGATCGTAGCGCAAGGACACAAATTGTGTATCGCATGGACTAAGGTTCAATCCGTGGCCGTAGCAGAATAGTTAGCGCTGCCTGACGGCCCACACACTGCGCCAACTCATCCGCTTCCCTGATCTGCTTCGTAAGAGGTCAATGTGTCCAGGAACAGTTGTCCGTATCGTTCCAGTTTCATTTCACCTATGCCGGTGATGGAACGCATACCATCCAGGGATGCGGGTCGATAAGCCGCCATCTCCTGCAGCGCCCGGTCGTGGAAAATAACGTAAGGCGGCACACCCTGTGCCTTGGCCAGCATGGTGCGCAGGTCCCGCAGCGATTCAAACAACGTTGCCTCGTAATCCAACTCCTCAGTCGACCTTTTAATCGGCTTGGGAGTCGACGCGGTTTCAATCAGATCACGATTGAGATCAATTTCCTCACCCCCTTTGAGGATTTGTCTGCAACTGGGATGCAGCAATAAACCACCATAGCCGCTGACATCCACGGTGATAAGACCTCTTACTACGAGCTGTCGGAGCAGAGATTTCCACTCACGATCGTTGAGTTCTGGTCCGATTCCAAATAGGTTCAGTCGGTCGTGGCCGAATCTCTGGATGCGCTCGTCCTCTTTGCCCACTAATACATCGCTGATGTAGTTGGCTCCAAACCGTTGCCCGGTGCGGAAAATTGCCGACAAGGCTTTTCGCACCTGCTCCGTTGCACGCCAGGTGTCCACTGGCGTCTTGCAGTTGTCACAGTGCCCGCAGGGCTCCTGCAGTTGTTCGCCAAAGTAACCCAGCAGGATCTGACGCCTGCAGCCGGAGACTTCGCAGAATGCCAGCATGGTATCCAGCTTGTGTCTTTCCAGACGCCTGTGTTTGTCTTCTGTAGCGCCGTTCTCCATCATCTGTTTCAGTAGGATCACGTCCTGCAATCCGTACACCATCCAGGCATGGGCCGGCTCGCCATCGCGACCGGCGCGTCCTGTCTCCTGGTAATAGGACTCGATGCTCTTGGGTAGATCGAGATGTGCAACGAAACGCACGTCCGGCTTGTCGATTCCCATGCCAAATGCGATGGTGGCTACCATGATGACCGCGTCTTCCTGTAGAAACCGATTCTGATTCTCCTGCCTGGTCTCGGATGACATGCCGGCGTGATAAGGTAAGGCATTAAAGCCCTGGGTGACCAGCCGGTTGGCAGTCGCTTCGGTCTTCTTGCGAGACAGGCAGTAGACAATCCCCGATTGATTGATGTGATTGCTCTTTAGGAATTTCAGCAGCTGACGGCGAGGGTTGTTCTTCGGTTGCACCTCATAGAATATGTTGGGACGATCGAATCCCTGGATGAACACTTTGGCGGATTCAATGCCCAGGCGCGTTAGAATCTCACTGCGGGTTATCTCGTCTGCAGTCGCTGTTAGAGCGACCAAAGGTACGCTCGGGAACGTCTCCTTGAAAACTGACAACTGCAGGTAGTCGGGACGGAAGTTGTGTCCCCACTGGGAAACGCAATGGGCCTCATCCACGGCTACCAGGGATATGCGAGTGGTTTCGAGCAGCACCAGCGTCTCCGGATGTTGTAGTCTTTCAGGAGCGAGATAGAGCAGATCGAGGCCGCCACGCTGGTAGATCTGGCTGATCTCATACTTCTCCAGACTCGACAAAGTGGAATTCAAAAAAGCAGCCCTGATACCGAGTTGCACGGCTGCATTGACCTGATCCTGCATAAGGGCGATGAGGGGGGATATGACGATGGCGGTCCCGGTACGCAGCAGTGCCGGCAGTTGATAGCACAGCGATTTGCCGCCACCGGTTGGCATCAGCACGAGGGCGTCCTCGCCGTTAACGAGATGGTCGATCACCTCCTGCTGGGATTTGCGGAATTCGCTGAAACCGAAGGTCTGCGTGAGGATGTCGAGTGCCTGCTTCATGGGTAAGGTCGGTTCGAGTCGAGTAGATCTATTTTAGCCGCGGTGTAGTCGGGCCAATATAGCAAAATAGCGGGCCGGGGTGTGGATGGTATCCGGATGAGGATGTAAGAGATGGGCGAATGTGTCAGGCAGCATAAACTGACTGGAGGTGAGATGTCTCCGGTCCGATCTGAACCAGTGGGCGCCGGTACTCAGCGAGGCGAGGTGGCCCGTTCGCCCGCGACTACTGCAGACTCACCTGCATAGTCTTAATACTATTTAGGAAGTTGCTTCGCATTCTATTGACGTCTCCGACCACTGTAATGTTTGGAAAGCGAGCTAACAACTCTTCCATGATGACTGTGAGTTGAATCTCAGCCAGGCGCCAACCAATGCAAAGATGCTCCCCATAGCCGAATGACAAATGGCGAGGACCCTTTCGGGATACATCAAAAGTGAAAGATTCGTCCCACTTTTCTTCATCCCGGTTGCCGGACATATACCAAAGGGCCAATTTGTCACCTTTCTTCACTGCCTGACCACCAATTAGTGAGTCTTCTTTCACTGTCCTGCGCATGTAGATGACGGGGTGAACCCAGCGAATGATCTCATCTACGGCGCTTGAAATCAGTGCAGGATCATCCAGCAGTTTTTGCCTTTCACGCGGATTCTGTGACAAGGCGAGGACGCCGCCGGAGATAGAATTTCGAGTGGTTTCATTTCCGGCGACCACCAACAGAATCATAGCTGAAAGGTAGTCTCCAATACTCATGGGACTGCCGTTAACTTCTGTGTGCACCAGCATACTGATCAGATCTTCACCTGGTTCTTGCTTGCGTTTCTCATAGGTCTGCATTGCAAACGTGCCAAGTTCTATGAATGCGGTCCTTACTTGCTCGGCAGATAGAACGATGTCCGGATCATCACCACCAATAATAATGTTGGACCACTCAAAGAGTTTATGGCGAACATCCTGGTCGATGTCAAAGAGCTCCGCCAACATCTGAATGGGTAGTTCGGCTGCGACTGTCTGGATAAATTCTATGTCGTCTTCACCTTCGATCCGATTCAGGATTTCCCTTGCCCGTTTACGTATTCGCGGCGTAAGGTCGTCAAGTTTTTGCGGTGTAAATCCGGGGGCTACAACACGTCTGCTCTGGACATGGGCCGGTGGATCCATCGTGATCATGCTTGAACCACCTTGAAACTGACTAAACTCCTGTGGCGCTTCCTTGAGAATCTCTCTACCCTCCGACTTCCTCCGGTTGCGAATCATTTCATTGCTGGGCAGTGTTATGCCGCCCAATTTCTGATCGCTGCTGAATAAAGTAGGGTTTTTCGACACAAACTGAATATCGTCGTACTTCGTTATTGACCAGAATCCTGGACCACCCCAAGGTTCCGGACACCATGCGACAGGTTTTTCTGCTCGCATCCGCGTAAAGATACCGTGTACGTTCCGGTGATCTTGAAATGTCTCGGAATAAGATAGGGACAGGCGTTCTTCAGGGGTGATGGCCATAATCGATCTCAGCTTACTTTAGTAGCAAATGTCTAGTTTACACCTTGATTCGTCGGGCGTGCACCATCAGAAAGGCTCACGATGCAGGCAGACTAACGGTTGGATGTAAGGCATCACTTCTAACTCGGTGTCGCCGCATATCCTCTGAGCCCGGCCGACGGGATTAGAGAGCAGTCAGCCGTCGGCTTTCAGGTATTGTAGTGGGAGCGAGGTTCGGTAGATCACCCGGTCCAGGGCAAAACTGGTCTGCACCGAGTCAACGGATTGTATTGAGAGCAGCTTTTCGCGCAGAAACTTATGGTACGTCTCCAGATTCGGCGCCACCACCCGGAGCAGATAGTCATATCCACCGGAGAGTGCGTAACACTCCATGATCTCGGGATATTTCTTGATTTCCGTCTCGAAGGAGGAGATTTCATCTTCCCGTTCACGTACCAGGCGCAGTTCAACGAATGCGTTTACAGGTAGTCCGGCTGAAGTTTGGTCCAGCAGACCGACATAGGCGCTGATTAGACCCGCCTGTTCAAGGTTATGAATACGACGGGCGCAAGGGGTCGGGGTGAGGGACACCTTTGCCGCGATGTCCACCAAACTGATGCGCGCGTCGCACTGCAGTTCATCCAGGATTCGGATATCGATTCGATCTATTTTAGTCATTTGCAGTATTCACCTACAAAATTCTCTGAACGCGGCTGATTATTCTAAGCAGACCGGATTCTAGACTCTTTTTTGGTCATTAGTGTACTAATAACTTTACTATAATAGATGGATCGAGTCTTGAACGGAGATCCCATGAGCAACCAATCCATATCGGTTGGGACAACTCCTGCCGATCTTAAAGCGGTGAGTTTTCATGGCGCGCATCGACCGAGAGGTACTCCATCATCCCGTCATTGTCGACAATCGCTACACCAAGTGGTTCGAGCAGGGCACATTCAACAGGCAGCAGGCCAGAGACTTCCTGATCCAATTCTCAGTCTTCTCCAACGAGTTTCTGTTCGCCCAGATGCGCAAGATGGTCAACGCAGATTCCATCGAGGAGATGCGCGCATCCAAAGAAATTCTGGCAAACGAAATCGGGGTTACCTTCAACGATGGCAAGGATCACCCGGTAGACGACACAGGTCTGGGTGGTTTGTCCGGTAGCATCAATGGCGGTGTCTTTCGCTTCAAGGCTGCTCATTTTGAACTGCTGGTGAGACTGGCGAAACAACTTGGTCTGCAGTTCAGGGAGTTGGGAAAGCGGCAGCAGGCAACGTCTTCAACCCTGCACTTCTGTGATGAACTGCTTCGCCTATATGGAAATGAGGACTATGCGGTCGCTACAGCGGCATCCTACGCAGTGGAAAACTGGGCAGCCGCCGGATTCTGGGATGACCTGGTAATCGGTTGGGAGACTTTTGAAAAGAGGAACAATGCGGTACTACCCATCGGTTTCTTCAGTTGGCATGCCAAAGTCGAAGCGAACCATGCGCAGCACACCTCGGAGGAGTTGGCAGAGTATTACTTTAACCACCTTGTGGATGAAGATCTGTTTATCGACCGCGCCAACGAGATGCTGGCAGGGGTACATCAATTCTGGAACGGCTGAATTCTATGAACGTACGTTCAACTTCAGGGAAATCAGGTATTTCGATATTGAAGGACAGAAAACGGGTCTGTTAAGCCGCGCCATGGTAAGCCCATGCGGTAAGATCAAGATTCCCATCAACGAATCAACGGATGAACAGTCCCAGATCGAAGAATACATCAGAGAATATCAGGGCGAGGGTATACAGCACGTAGCCCTTGGAAGCGACGATATCTACCGAAGTGTCGATCAACTCAAGCGCTCTGATATCTGTTTTCAAAGCGTCCCGGATTCATATTACGCTTCAGTCGCAAAGAGAACATGCGGGCGCAAGGAGAATCCCGATGAACTCAAGCAGCGCCAGATTCTCATCGACGGGGACATCAAGCAGGGGATTCTACTGCAGATATTCACCCAGAACCTGATCGGTCCCATCTTCTTCGAGATTATTCAGAGAAAAGGGAATGAGGGTTTTGGCGAGGGTAATTTTCAAGCCCTGTTTGAATCGATCGAGTTGGAGCAGATTCGCCGCGGCGTAATAACCGATTAGGGAGATTTTCAATGACCGGACAGTGGATCTCATTTCCAAGGCTGCAGGGAGAAGTGAGTCGTCAAGCGCATGCAGATCTGCCGGCGGGCAGTTACGAACGTGAGATGGGCAGGGACGGATTCTCTGGACCAGCGAGTCACTTCTAGCATCGACATCCTCCCACCGGCTGGAGCAGCTTCAACGGGCCACTAAAACCGAGAGCTTTTGACAGCAACAGTTTGAATCAGCCGGCGACAAGTCTGTGGGATGCTGCATTGCTGTTTAGCAACGAGAGTTGTCGAATTCGTACCTGTACAGTAAAGACAGCCCCCGACCATCTGGTACGAAACGGTGATGGCGATGAACTGTTGTTCGTGCATCGTGGCGAGGGCGCTTTTTTTTGCGACTTTGGCCATCTCGATTATCGAGAGGGAGATTACCTGCTGATTCCACGGGGAACCATGTGGCGTTTTCAGCCAGCATCCGATACCCGACTATTGCTGATAGAATCCAGCCAGGCGTCAATCGGGCTGCCTGAAAAGGGTCTACTCGGTTCCCATGCAATATTCGACCCCGCCATTCTTGATACACCGGAGATCGACGATCTCTTTATCCGGCAGCAAACAGAAGAACAAAGCCGTGTGCTGGTAAAACGACACAATCGGCTGACGACGATCGCTTATCCCTTCAATCCCCTGGATGCGATCGGCTGGAAAGGTGATCTAGCCGTGTGCCGGTTGAACGTCGCTGACATTCGTCCGGTAATGAGCCACCGGTACCATCTACCACCGTCGGTACACTCCACTTTCGTCACCGACCAGTTCGTGGTCTGTACATTCTGTCCTCGACCGATGGAAACCGATCCTGGTGCACTCAAGGTGCCTTTTTTCCACAGCAATGATGACTTCGATGAACTCATCTTTTATCACAAGGGAGAGTTTTTCAGCCGGGACAACATCTCCCCCGGTATGCTCACGTTGCATCCATCCGGTTTCCCCCATGGTCCCCATCCCAAAGCACTGGCGACGGGACAACAAGGGGACAGAACAACTACAGATGAGATAGCAGTTATGATCGACAGCCGGGACGCGTTAAAGGTCAGCGACGAAGCTAGCCGGGTTGAATGGGAAGGCTATGTCGATTCCTGGAAGGAAGTCTGATCCGGCCCCGGGAGACGCGGTCGTCTCCTTCCAAGTGTTGAGCGATGCGGGATCTGAACCAGCGGGGTGGTACTAGCCAGGCGATGTGACCCGTTCGCCCTGCCGGTGATCGAGAAAATCCAGGTTTACCCCGTTGGCGGAGACGCTGCCCGAATGGCTGAGATCGCGGGCACGCATGACGACGTCCCTGCCAAAACGATCGATCAGGTCATCGATGGTCGTCTCCAGGTCGCGACGCGCCGAGGCTTCGAAAAGGTCGAGTTGCAGGGGTTGGTCTCGCCAGTCCAAAGCAAAAGCGGCCATGCCGACCAAGCGAAACGGTCCCGGATGATTGAACTCGTCGAGCAACTGCCTGGCAGCGGCGAGGAATATCTCCGCTGTATCTGCGGGCTTCGCCAGTTGGCGTTGACGGGTCAGCAATTCAAATTTCGTTGTCTTCAGTCTGACCCGGATGCCGCCAGCAACGTAGTTCTTGGCGCGAACTCGACGGGCGATTCGGTCCGCGGCACGCCGCAGGTGCATCTCGATCTCATCGCGTCGCGACACATCACGACTCAGGGTGCGATCCGACCCGATGCTCTTTGCGGACCGATCACGCAATACCTCGCGAGGATCAGTGGCGTTGGCGAGCTTGTAGAAATGCGCGCCCGCTGATCCAAGATGGTTGATGAGATAGTTCTCGTCTGTGGATGCGATGTCGCCGATCGTTCTCATGCCGAGCGCCTGCAGCTTTGGGGCAGTCTTTTTGCCCACGCCCCACAAGCGGGTAATCGGCAATGGTGCGAGCCAAGGTACTGCCTCATCCGGCGGCACGACGGTGAGACCATCGGGTTTGTCATGGGCGCTGGCTACTTTGGCGACGTACTTGGTGCCGGAAATGCCAACGGAAATATCAAGGTGCGTCGCTTCCCGTACAGCGTCCTTGATCTTGCGGCCCATGGCCCGCGGTGGGCCAAAGATGTGTTCTGACCCAGTCATCTCCAGGAAGGCTTCATCCAGTGACAATGCCTCCACCGAGGGTGAAAAATCGGCGAAGGTATCCATCACCTGCTCGGAAATCTCCTGATACCGATCGAAGCGGGGTGCCACCATGATCGCCTTGGGACAGCGACGTCGAGCCTCGGCGACCGACATGGCGCTACCAACACCATACGGTCGCGCCTCGTAGCTGGCCGTCAAGACGACTCCGCGATAACCGGGGGGACCGACGAGAACGGGCTTGCCTCGAAGCGATGGGTCGTCGAGTTGCTCAACAGCCGCGTAGAACGCGTCCATGTCGGCGTGAACGATGATCCGGGGCCAGCTTCTCATCTGCTTGCATCATCAGGATACTGTATGAATAGACAGTATACATGACGCAGGGCGCGCTTGGGAAGCACGATCCCCAAACATCTGTAGCAGAAGAGCTTCGCGGGCAGATCAGGACTCTGACTTCACCAGACCGACGATATTCCCTGCCGGGTCTTGAAACTGAGCAAACGTCACCATTCCAGGGATCTCAGTCACCGGCGTTGTGATTTTGGCGCCTGTTGCCTCCACTTCCTTGAGTTTTCCCTCGATGTCATCAACTTCAATGTAAATGGTCAGGAACGCGGCGCCGTCCTCGCTGGCGGCAATGCCACCATTGATTCCAGTGCCATCCGAATCAGTGTCTGCCAAGCCGTAACTCATAGGGTTATCGGCATTGATCTTCCAGCCGAACAGACCGGAGTAGAATTCTTGTAGCTGTCCGCCATCTTTACCCGTCACTTCAAAGTGGACGACCGGATTTCCCATGGTATCACCCCCGTATGCCATTCAAGGCGTGTTGAATGTCCGTCAATTCATCTCGGGCCCGCATCGGACCCGCATCGGTCCCGCAACGGTCCCGTGTCGGTCCCGGGACCTCATCAACTACGACCAGGTAAACCCGTGTTTTATTCCACCATTCGAGACTTGCGCGCTGGAATTTAGACGCTTCCTCAGGCACAGGGTGATCACTCTCTCGACTGGCCTGCCACTGAATCCGTTTAGAACACCATCCGACCAAGTGACTCAGCGACGCAAGCCGGCTTGTCCTGACCTTCGACCTCTACCACCACTTCGGTCATGGTCTCTAGCATGTCACCCTTGATTTCTACCCTCTTGAGTGTATTGGTGGTGCGGATTCGCACCCCGACCGGTACCGGGGAGGGAAATCTAACCCGGTCGAAACCGTAGTTGATACCGAGCTTCTGGCCTTCCACCGGTGGGCCCTGGAGTTCCTGGGGTTTGGCCTGCAGATGGCCCATGATGGAAAGTGTCAGGTGGCCGTGAGCGATGGGGGCGCCGAAGGGCCCGGACTTGGCGCGTTCAACATCGACGTGAATCCACTGGTGATCCATCGTGACATCAGCAAAGTCGTTAATCCTCGCCTGGGTGATTTCGAACCACTCTGACTGCGACGTCTGGCTGCCGATTCTGTCCTTCATGATGTCGTGCGCTTTCTCTAGTGCGGTTGCCATTGGAGTATCTCCTCTGATGGTCACGTAGTTGTAGATACGCTTCGCCAAGCGGGAGTATGGAGTGGCGATTCGTGCGGGCTGATTCAGCCCGAATCGTCCGGACAATTGCGCGAATCGGTTGACGAACGTCCATATCCTTTGCTATCAATCCTGATAGGCTATCGTTCAATTATCCTAAAGGGAAAGGGGATCACATGAAAGCTGCAATCTTCCACAGTCCACTCAACATAACGACGGAGAGCGTCGACAAGCCCAGCGCCAGCCCCGATGGCATCCTGATTCGCGTTCGCGCATGCGGTGTATGCGGGTCGGACCTGCACATGTACAAGCTGGGCCTCTTTACCGACTTCCTCTGCCGCCAGACCGACGCGGGACGGATACCCGGTCATGAATTTTGCGGCGATGTCGTTGCCGTGGGCGAGCAGGTCAAGGGCCTTGCCGTCGGCGACAAAGTGGTGGCGTATGCCATGGGCGGGATGGCTGAATATGTACCGGTCGCTCCTGCCTGGTTGGGCATGAACGTGTACAGAGTGCCGGATTCGATTCCATATAAGATAGCCGCAACGCTTGAGCCCCTCGCCAATTCGGTGCACGCCGTGTTGAAAGGAAGCCCGGCAAAAGACGAGATCGCCATGGTTTTTGGTGCAGGGATCATTGGACTGGGCGTGATCCAGTGTCTGCAGGCGCTGGATATAGGGCTCAAAAAAGTCATTGCCGTGGACGTGTCAGACAAACGCCTGGCGGTCGCTAAAGAGCTTGGCGCTGATGATACCATCAACGCCAGTACCGACGACGTAGCCGCGCGCGCGTTGCAGCTCGCCGGGCCGGTTCCTATGGGAATGGGCATCACGACGGCCGTTCCTGCTGTGGACATCGTTTACGACTGTGTCGGTTTGATTGTGGATCGCCCGGAACCCCCGGTCATCCAACAGGCGATCAACATCGTCCGGCCGGGGACCGGCAGAGTGGTGGTTCATGGTGTGTTCGAGGCCCCGGTGACCCTCGAGCTCTCCTCGTTTGTCGGCAAGCAGACGCAGCTGATAGGCTCCTACGGCGGATCTCCTGAGGACACCGTTAAGTCGTTGGAACTCCTCGAACGCGAAGCTGTGGATCGGGAGATAATCATCAGTCACGAGTTTCCGCTGGATCAAGCCAAAGAGGCCTTCGATGCTCAAATGGGTGTGGAGAGCAGCGTCAAGGTGATGATCAATCCCTGATTCGATCTGGGATGTCGGCAGGAGAATCGAGACACCGTGGCCCTGAGCGACAGCCGCCGCGGTTCCCTAACGATATCTTTATACTTGTGTGGCATAAAGGGAAGTGAATCTGCCCCTACGGTTATTGTTTCTGGTCGGCGGCTACTTGCTTGGCTGACTCTCTGTCATTGAGCTGTTTTAGCAGCGTTTGCGCCGCCGGGAGTACAGCCAAAAGGTCCAGGCTCCACAGGCGCCCGGCAACGGAGCCGGCAAGATTGACTGAATACATGAAGAAGAAGTCCGCATAGGTCAATTCGTCACCGGCAACATAGGGCGAGAATTTTGCATTTCGCCCAAGGCAGGCGATGCCCTTTTCAAGGTTTGCTTTGGCGGTTTCCTTGACCTCATCGCTCACCTTGCCGCCAAAAAAAGTCTCCGGGTAACAGGTTCTTGCGGGCAATTCGATATACAGCTCCATTTCTTTGATCAGTTCCCTCACCCGAGCCTTTTCGAACGGGTCCGATGGCAGGAATGACGGCCTGCCAGTGGCATCCTCGAGGTAGTCCATGATGACGCTGGTCTCGCTCAGGAAGCCCTGCTCGGTTTCGATGCAGGGCACCTTGCCCATTGGGCTTTTCGAGAGGTAGCCACTTTCCTGGCTGGGCATGACAGTTACGTGTTCGTAATCCACACCTTTTTCGATGAGGACGATCTTCACCATATTGAAATAGTTGCTGAGCGGGAATCCATACAGTTTTAGCATTGTGAATCTCCGGTAGAGGGACAGCAATAATACAATGATGGCCCACAGCATTCCCAGTGCAACGATCAGTTTCACGCCGAAACAGGCACGTGCAGACGGGACAGCGGTGGATTGTGGATCCAGAATCCGGGACTGCCCGCAAGGCCGGCGGAGTGAAATAGAATAGCAATCAGTCTAATATTCAGATCGATTGTCTTGGTGGCCAGCGGGAGTGGGAGACTGATATGCAACAGCTTGGCGAATCCATATGGGTTCATGAAGACGCCATGAGTCTGGGTCCGACCCGACTTCGTTTACGTATGACCGTCGTCAAACTTGATGGCGGTGATCTCTGGGTTCATTCACCGACAGCACTGACAACTGGTCTGAAAGAGCAGCTTCAGGGCATTGGATCGATCAAGGCTATCGTCGGTCCGAATAACGCACACAATATCTGGTTATCCGAATGGCACACCGCTTTCCCCGATGCTGAACTTTATATCAGCAGTGGGATACCTAAGAAAATAAACTTAGCCCACTACCAGTTACTGGATAGGTCCTGGCAGAACATCTGGCAAGAGGATTTGGATCACGAATGTACGATTGGGGTCCCATTCTTTGATGAGTCGGTATTTCTGCATAGGAAAACAGCATCGCTGATCGTCACGGATCTTATTCAGAATCACTCTGACGCGAGGCCGTCCGGTTTGGCCGGACTGCTTACGCGATTCATCCTGGAGCCGATCGGGTTTAAAAGAAAGTGTCTGGCTCCGCCACTAAAGCTGGGATTTATGATCAAGGACAAGCCGCAGTTCAAGTCCTTCATTGAAAAGCTACGTACCTGGGAGTTTGTGCGAATCGTGGTAACCCACATCGATATCATCGAGACGGATGCAAAGGAGATTTTTCTGGAACTGACGGAACGGTTGCTACGATAGAGACCGATTGTAAGCGCAAAGAACCGCGTTCGAGTTTGCTCTTCATACCCTCACTTCAATAGTCCAAAGCCACAACTACAACCACAACCACAACCACAACCACAGCCACAATCACAACCACAACCAAAAAGGAGAACACCATGGTAGACAGCAATCCAATCCTGACAGAACGACGCGGCAATCGAGATGGCATACTCTGGATTACGCTGAATCGACCCGAGAAGCTCAACGCTTTGACCTTTCCGCTGCTCGAGGAGTTGCGGGAGATCTGTTTCGAGGCACGCAAAGACCGATCGCTCAGGTGCGTGGTGATAACGGGGGCTGGCCGGGGCTTCTGTGCCGGCATGGATATGGGTGGTGGCGCGAATCCTGATGCCCCACCTCCGGTTGACAGTCACCCTGATCCTGAAGGCCGAAGACTTAACATGCGTCAGGAGGTCGAGGCCTACATTGCCCTTAGGAGATTGGAGGTGCCTGTGATCGCTTCAATCAATGGCCCTTGCGTAGGGGCCGGATTCGATCTCGCCTGCCACTGTGACCTGGCGGTCGGCTCGACAGCAGCACGCTACCAGGTGGCTTATGTGCGGCGCGGGCTCTACGCAGATCTTGGGGGTTTCTGGTCCATTCCAAAAATACTCGGTTGGCGCAAAGCAATGGAACTGATGATGACGGGTCGATTTATGAGTGCGGAGGAAGCACACGAGGCCGGTCTGACGAATTATCTGGTGGAACCGGAACAGTTGGAAGAGAAGACCATGGAATTTGCTATGGAGATCGAGGCGGGACCACCCATCGCCCAGAAGATCGGTAAGGTGCTGGCCTACAGGACCTCCTCCCTGGATTTCGAAAGTGCCATGGCGTGGTCTGAAACAGCCATTCCTCTGGTAGACATGTCACAGGACTTTCAGGAAGGTATACAGGCGTTTCGCCAAAAGCGAGATGCTGACTTCAAGGGTCGTTAGTTAGAGTCTGCTCATAAACTATAAGCCATTGATATTATTATGGAATATATGATATTTCAGGTATAATAGTGCACGAAAAAGTCCCGTCAACCATGGAAAACCGTGCACCTATGATCCGATCTCAAAGCGAAAAACAAC
>JASMJM010000107.1 GCA_030749725.1 Pseudomonadales bacterium
GCCTAGCTCCACCAGAATAAATCCTTTCGTGATTACAGAAAGCACGCTGACACCCGTATCGCAAACCGCCGACCGCTCGGCGTCCGAAGTGTCCGACCATCGTATACCTAGGGTCCCCGACGATGGAAGACAGCGAGGACAATAGTCCTGGAGATCGTTGAGAAAACGATGCCGGGAGATTCCGCCCTGAGTTGGGATGTCAACTGATGCGCATTGCATTGCCAGGCAATGGATGTGATCCAGATCAAATCTGTGGACGGTTTTTTTCGTAGGAGGAATGTGAGCAGGTGGTAGAGAAGAACCTGTTGCTGCAGAAGAACGACATACATCTCTACGTAAGCGATCCCCATCGCGTTCGTGGTACCCGCGTGCTGACCCGATACCGGGACATGCTTACGGAGGAGGAGAAGAAGAAGCGAGCCAGATACCTGTTTGAGAAGGATCGTCATCGCTATTTGGTGACGCGCGCCATGATCAGGTCGCTATTGTCTCGCTACGGCGAATGTGAGCCGAGGGAGTGGCGTTTCAGCACGAACGAGTGGGACAAACCGGAGATCTGCACCCATCAGAATCCGCATGGACTGCGATTCAATATCTCTCATACTGATGCGATGATCTGTTGTGTATTCACTCCAGAGTTGGATATCGGGGTGGATGTGGAGAACACTCACCGCAAAGGGGAGACCGTAAAGATCGCCCACCGTTTCTTTTCGGTGTTGGAAGAGCAGGAATTGAGGAGTCAACCACAGGAAAGGCAACGGTCTCGCTTTTACGACTATTGGACGCTCAAGGAGTCCTATATCAAGGCGTGCGGTATGGGTCTTGCCATCGCTCTGCGGGATTTCTCCTTTACGTTTCCGCCTGCGGGTACCGTCGACATCGAGTTCGCCCAACGGCGAATCGATGATCCTAGCTTATGGAACTTCTGCACTCTTCAAACGAATGATGAGTTTAAGATATCCATTGGCATTAAAGGGGAGACTACAAGAGTGTCACCGCAGCTGGTGATATGGGAAGGAGTGCCCCTTCAAGGCTGGCGCCCGGTGCGCCTGCCAATCGTCTACCCATTCAAAGGGTAGCAAGGCCAGCGCTATTCCGGTGTCGGTGCCGGTTCTAGCCAATCTTCAACGGGCAGATTCGAATAGACGATCCTCGCCCTGTCGCGCAGTGCCCGGTTGGACTTCTTGCGGAGCTGTATGACCTTATCGCTTGTCAGGATTTCAACGATCTTGGTTTTACTGTCTGCGTAGGTTAGATCCGGATTGATACGCCGTTCGATCAGTTTAATGAGCCAGAAGCGGTTCTTCTGGCCTCGGATGATGCCACTGGTTTCTCCCTCTTGCAGTTTCCCCACGGTGCTCAGCCATGCTGCGGGTACCTGCTCCCACCTCAAGAATCCGAGCACCCAAGGTTTCCCGGCACCCTCGGGCAAGTTGGGAAACTGTCTCAGGGCAACCTTTTCAAACGGCATTCCCGCCTCCAGCTCGCTCAGATCCTGCCGGATCTGTCGTTCATCTCTCCGCAATATTTGCCATACCTTGATCTCGGTTCGCAGCCGAGTTTCATCTGCGGAGAAGTATGCCTGTGCCTCCTCATCAGTCACCTTGGCCTTGTCGATGATTTCACGTTTGTCGAATAGCGAGGAGAGAGTTCTCCTCTTGAAGCTGTCGAGTTGAGCTTCCAACCGCCGCAGTTCCTCCTGATAGGTGGGGTCGGCATCCAAACCGAGTTCGAGGGCGCGTTGGTAAGTGAGTTCTTGCAGAACGATGTTCCCAAGGACACCGTTTAACAACTTGGGATCCGGTTGGCTGCCTCGACCTCTGCTCTGTTGCCAATACTGCATCACGTCCACATCCGTAAGTTCCATGCCGTTAACCGTAGCCAGGACCTTCGACTCGGGCGCGGCGTGGCATTCAAGGAAGGAGACAGAGAGAGCTGTGGCAACCAGCAACATTGGTAAAGAGATTCTGGACATTTTCCCCTCATTTTGTGTGCGATAAATGGTGGCGACTGAACACAAAAAAGGAGGGGCAGCACCGCCAGGTGTGCCCCTCCCTCCTTATTCTACTACATTACGATCAATGACAAGTGTTGCAGGACTCCTCCTCGTCACCACTCCAGGGATCAGCCGGGGTCGGATCAAAGGTCTGCAGTTTCAAGTGAGCCGTGGTCGAGTCATCATCGTGACAACCCATGCAGGGCAGACGACTTGCATTAGTCATCCAGGATCCACTGGTTGTGGCGGATGGATGGCAAGTTTCGCAGTTGAGAATATCCTGCGGGAAGTGAATCTCCCAGTTTCTGCCTTTGACAGGATCGTTGTAATCGACCGTCAACGATGGGTAGTTGAGCTCAGAACCATAGTGCACCGCGTGAACCCTCCTGGAGATGGGTTTGCCTCCCCACCATTCACCAGTGGCACGACCGTTCTGATAGTCGTGGCAGGCTGCGCACTGATCGACGGCTGCGTCGTCGAAGAGCTTGTTGTGTCGATAGTTATCGAGCACGAAGCCGGTACCATCCGGTCCCTGGTGACAGGAATCGCAGTTATTGGCTACCGCCAACTCTTCTGCCGCCTGTTTCACCTGGAAGGTGGTCTTGGCTACTGATGGGGTTTTGTAGTCACTGGTGCTGACACGTCCCCTACCGGAAATCTCTGCGCTGACCACATAGGTACCTGCCGCCAGATCATCCACAGGATCCAGCGTGTAGGTCATACTATCCACTGTCCACGCTGCCATCGGATCGTTGTCCGCGGCCAGTGCCTGTTGTTCCATGTGGTTGCTCGGATAGTAGCCACCGACGACCTGTACGGCTGGTGTAGAACCAACTGCCACGCCAAATACTGCTTCGGCTACGTCTCCGGCAGCGGCTGCCGCTTCCAGTTGCAGTGCGTAGAACTGACCGAGGTTCCTGCTGCGAATTGCGGGATTGCCGCTCGCCTCATCAAGATAGGCAATGGCGCGAGCCGCGAAATCCGAATCGCCATTCAACCAGGCTACCACCTCGGCGGCCGTTGCTGCGGCCGGGGCTACGAAGTCCGCAGCGTCATAGTCTACGCTGATATCACCGGATATCCTCGAACCGCCGTTGGTCGCGTCCAGAATGGCCTGACCGTTGTCGATCTGGAGATCCAAGGAATCAGCTGCACTTAAATCGTAAGGCGCTGCGCCACCCACCACTTCAACACGTGCTGCTGTGCTTAGAACAGGATTACGAACGGCTCGCGGGCCGTGGACGAACAGGTAAGCTGCTCGGAAATCACCGTCGCTTACCGGACAAGCTGCTGCCAGACAACCTTCATCACCGTCCGTATCATCCACCACGGTGGTGTGGTCGACCACCAGACCGGTCTCGAGATCTGTGAGTATTACTGTAACCACAGGACTCTCTCCAGCCACAAAGTGGGTACCGTTAGCAGGTGCCGATACGCTTAAAGCAACGTCGAACTCAGGAGTATTACGCAAATCTCTGCTGGCCCAATCATGGCCTTCAACCACGGAATCAGCTATACCGCCGGTTTGATGGCACAGAGCACACGAGGAATCGTCGGGTATAATGCCGCCGACGTGGTTTGTGCCAAGAGCGAAATCGACATCGTCGTGACACGATCCGCATGCTTCCCTGGACATAACCGTCTTCCAGTTGTCTACATCAGCGCCGCTTCCGGTATGGCACACGGTGCAGTTTTCGAGAACCGCGGGAAATACCGGTTTCCACCACTCATGCTTGGAATCGCGGTAACCCCAGATGGCATACTCACCGTTATCGGCTGACTCGTCCGTTGCAGTCGTAGCGGGATCATCCCAGACGATGCCGTCGGCACCGGCTATGCTGGTCAACTTGCCACCGGCGTGGATCTTGTGGATCATCACCTTCATATCCACTGTCTCGCCGCCATGGGGATCGATGCTGCCTGTCGTATGACACGTTACGCAACCCTCGACGAGGAGCCTGTCGCCGCCGTGGCCGTGAAAGTCATTTTCACCGTGGCAGTCGAGACATACGGATGTCTGCACGATATCCCTGGTTTCGGTAATTGCCGAACCGTCCGGAACAAAGTCGAAAATAGCTTCCGCAGTCGCGCCGTTATGCCCGCCCATCTGCACTGTCACCCGGTGGGTGAGGGTGCGATCATAGGTGATTGGGGTCGTATCCATGACTGCCGCTGTTAGATCCAGGGCAAATGTATAGGAATAGGATCCATCACCGTTGTCCGTGTAGGTACCATTGCTCTCCCGGTATCCCTGATATGAGACCACACCATCATTGGCTGCTGGCCAGGTAGAGGTGGCGGTACTCGCACCCACTGTCTGAGCCCGATAGATATAGGGCACCCACTTATTGAAGGATTCGCCACCGGATGCCGGTTCCAGCTTGACGATGCTGAAATCGACGCCAGTGACCCCGCTAACAGGATCACCGTCTTCGTCAGCGATCGTGAAGTCCACCGTCGCCGTACCATCATCGGCCGCTGTGGCAGCCGTAACGGTCACAGTGGCAAAAAACTTGCCCGCACCGGACGGATCGTAATCACCGGTCGACAGTAGCATTTCGGTACCATGGAAATCGGTGATATCGACGCCCAGGCCGTCTTCACCATCAGCCCCGTCTGCGCCATCAGCACCGCCAGCACCGTCTGCACCGTCAGCCCCAGCTGTACCTGCTGCACCTGCTGCGCCAGTCGCCCCAGCGGGCCCCGTGTCGCCATCGTCGCCATCGAGGCTGTCACAACCCCCCAGCAATAGCAGCGACGCAAAAAACGCTGTATACAAAACGCGCCAAAAATCATATTTCATTTCAATCTCCAAAATGAGAAATGGTTCAAGGTGCTCAGCGATCTAATTATCATGGCTGCATCAGGTGGCACTGTGGCTCCGTAAGCCAGATTCCTCCCTCTGGTAAACGTGAGCAACGTCGAATTGATGCAAGCTACTTTGTAATCAAACTCCAGTGCGATGTGAATGATCTAGATCACAACCCACCTTTAATCGTGCCAGATTTGACTTCTGTCAGCCATTGGTACCCATGCGACGACCTCAAACCTGCGGATCGAGGAATAGCATGTTGCCAGGAACTAGACGATAACCGCTGCAACCGTATGGCCGGAAGTATCGGACCCGGCGGACAGGAATTGACGCAGAGGTCAGAATTGCGCGTTGTTGGGCACCCGGGGAAATGGAATCACGTCCCGCACATTGGTCAGCCCCGTGATATACAGAATCAACCGCTCAAATCCCAGGCCAAATCCGGCGTGGGGGACGGTTCCGTAGCGACGCAGGTCCCGGTACCACCAATAATGTTCTTTGGGTAATCCGACCTCGTCCATGCGCTGATCGAGAACAGCGAGACGCTCTTCCCGTTGACTGCCGCCAATGATCTCACCTATGCCAGGCATCAGCACGTCCATGGCTGCCACTGTTCTGCCATCGTCATTAAGGCGCATATAGAACCCTTTGATATCCTTGGGGTAATTTGTCACGGTGACCGGGGTGCTGAAGTATTTTTCGGCGAGAAACCGCTCATGCTCAGATTGCAGATTCAGACCCCATTCGATTGGATACTCGAATTTCTTGCCCGACTGTTTTAGCACTTCCACAGCGTCTGAGTAATCGATCGTCTCGAATGTGGACTCGATCGCTTTCTCGATGCGCTGAATACACTCCTTGTCGACCCTTTGAGCGAAGAATGCCATGTCGTCCTGTCGTTCCTCCAACACGGCCCTGAATACGAATTTGAGCAGACTTTCCGCCAGATCGGCATTCGTTTTCAGATCTGCAAAAGCGATTTCAGGCTCGACCATCCAGAATTCAGCCAGATGACGGCTGGTGTTGGAGTTTTCGGCGCGAAAGGTTGGACCGAATGTATATACCTTGGTCATTGCCAGACAGAAGGCTTCCACATTCAACTGTCCGGATACGGTGAGGAACGCTTCCGTGCCGAAGAAATCCTGATCATAGTCAACTTCCCCGTGCGAATTGAGGGGAAGATTCTGCATATCCAGGGCACTGACCCTGAACATATTACCGGCACCTTCGCAGTCACTGGCGGTAATGATCGGTGTGTGTATCCAGTAGAATCCCTGCTCACTGAAGTAGCGGTGTATGGCCTGAGCAGCGCAGTGGCGTACCCGCGTACAGGCACTGATGGTATTGCTGCGGGGGCGCAGGTGCGCTACCTCACGCAGGTACTCGTAGCTGTGGCGCTTCGGTTGCAGGGGATAGTGGTCAGGGTTTTCCACCCAACCCACCACTTCTATGTCATCTGCCTGGACCTCAACGCTCTGTCCACGCCCTTCCGACTCCACCAGGGTTCCCTGTGCCTGGACTGCACATCCGGTGGTGATCTTCAGCACTTCGCTGGCATAGTTAGGCAGGCTGTCAGGTACGACCACCTGTAGTGCGTCGAAACAGGAGCCGTCATGAAGCTGGACAAAGGAGATCCCCGCTTTCGAATCCCGTTTTGTCTTGACCCAGCCCTGGATCACGACCTTTTCGCCAGTGGCGAATTCGCCCTGCAGTAACTTGCGGATCGGTGCCTGGATCATCTGATTCTGTTTCCTGTATGAATTTGTGCTGCCGCGGACTCGCAGTTACGTCAAATCGAAAATGCGATATTGCCGAGCCGTTCGGTCAGTAAAGCATTTTCACGATAGTCGATGGGTACAACCACCAAACTTGGTCCCTGCTCTGTGAATGCAGTCTCTAACGTCTCAACCAAGTCGCGGGACGAGTTCACCATGTGACCGTGCCAGCCGAATGATTGCGCGAGCAGAGCCCAGTCGGGATTATTGAAGGCAAGATCGGTGTGTTTGCCAAAGTGATCGGTCTGTTTCCAGGCGATCAAGCCGTATGCGTTGTCTTCCCAAACCATAGCCACGATGTTGGAATTCATGCGTCGCGCCGTCGCCATCTCTTGTACATTCATCAGAAAACCGGCGTCACCGCAGATCGCCAGAACTCTTTGCTGCGGCGCCACCAGATTGGCCGCGATGGCCCCGGGCAAGGCGAAGCCCATGGAACAAAAGCCGTTCGGAATCAGGCAGGTGTTTGGTTCATGGCACTGATAGTGTCGGGCGATCCACAGCTTGTGGGCCCCAACATCCGACAGCAATATGTCGTGCGGAGCCATCACCTGACGGCAATCCCACAGCACCTTCTGTGGGCGGATGCTGCCTTCTGTGTCATCGTCCTTGTATTGGCTCAGCTCGCGGTACATATCGTCACGTGCCTGTCTCTGATAGGACAAGTCGAATGTGGGAGGCCCCTCGGAATCGACCCGTTCATTCAGCATCCAAAGGGTGTGAGCCAGATCGCCGATCACCTCCAGATGGGGGTGGTAGTTCTCATCGATTTCTGCCGGCTGGAAATCGATGTGAATCACCGCTTTTTCGCCATCGGGATTCCACAGTCGCGGATGATATTCCACCATGTCGAATCCCAGCGTAACGATAAGATCGGCTGCCTCGATGGCGAGGAATACCCAATCCTTGGCCTGCAGACCGGCGGTATAAAGGCAGTAGTCTGCATCCATATCCACACACCCCTTGGCCATGAACGTGCTGACTACGCCAATCCGAGTCTTCTCGCAAAACAGTCGCAGTTGTTTGCTGGCGCGTTTGCGAATGCAGCCGTTACCGGCAAGGATGACCGGCCGTTTGGCACTCTTGATGGCTGCCCAGGCACGGTCGAGCGCTTTGTCGTCTGGAACCGGACGGCGAAAGCGGATCGGCTCCATCGGCTTTTTTTCGGTCTCCCTGCTGGCGATGTCCTCCGGCAGTTCGATCAGGGTTGCGCCGGGTTTTTCACTCCTCGCCAGGCGAACGCTTTTTCTGACGATTTCCGGGATGGTATCCTGATGGAACACGGTTTGTGCCCACTTGGTAACCGGCCCGAACATGGCGACCACATCCATGACTTGGTGCGATTCCTTGTGCAGGCGGGTCGAGGCCCCCTGACCGGTCAGAACAAGCATCGGGGATCGATCCATATTGGAATCGGCGACACCTGTGATCAGATTGGTGGCACCGGGCCCGAGTGTACCCATGCAGCCGGCCGGTGTGCCGGTTAGACGGCCGTAGATTTCCGCCATAAACGCAGCGCCCTGCTCATGGCGACAGAGGATGAACTTTATTTTGTCGGATTGTTCCAGAGAGATCATGAAATCGGCGTTCTCCTCGCCGGGTACGCCGAAAATATATTCTATGCCTTCGGTCTCGAGGCATTTGACGAACAGATCTGAAGCTTTCATAACTGTGATGTTGGTTCAGCCAGGGTGGTGGCTGCTACATTACACCGACTATGTATGGAGTGTCATCCAGAACTGGCTGGATGTGGTACCCCCTCCACACGGTGAATAAAGACTTCTAAACGCGCAGACAGAGAACAGAACAACTCAATTTCATCGTACAACCAGCAAAAGCAGGACTACGAAAGCGATTACCGTCGCCAATGCGGCGGTACCGTAGGAGAGCACCGACCACAGACCCAGACCTTGCCGTACGCCCAGATCGAACAGGGTCTTATAGAAGCGGTGCATGGCGTGACAGGAGGAGAGCATGATTACCCCGAATAGAATAATGGCACCGATTGGATTGGTCAGAAAGACCAGCATCCTTTCATAGGACATGGCTCCCTGGAACAACCCCAAGGGGATGGCTATGCCGGTAATAAATATCATGGTAGGTGTAATCAGTGCCGTTAGTTCGCCACCGGCTGCAAACAGTGACCAGATAAAGCCCTCGTTAGATCTCTTTTCCATCGTCCGGACTCCTAGGGTTTGATGACGACAATTGCGATGATGAGCACGGTGATAAACACGGCGTAATGGATTCCTACCAGTACTGCTTGGGGAACCTTAGTTTCACCAAATTGAATCGGCATCACCTGAGGCAGCAGTTTTAGCCAACTGAGGGAATGACAAAGCGCCAGCGCCAGCGCGATCACACTGAATCCGATCGATAACGGGCTTTGTAGAGCCGTCAGCCAGGCATCGTACGCTTCCGGTCCCTGATACAGACGGATAACGCCTACTAGCAGCACACCTGTGTAGATGGCGATGAAAGGACTGCTGAACTCACGCAGCATGTAGGCCCGGTAGGAACCGTTCTGGAGCCACCAGGTAGTCGGTATCTTGCGGATATAGGGCTTGCGATTCATCGTCTCTTGTCTCCTATTCACCATCCTGAAAGGGCAGCAACGACTTGTACCAGTCGAAGACGCTGGCGACTTTGATCTGCTGTACGGCTGCGGCCGGATCAACCTGTTTGGGACATACTTCAGAACAGGCACCCACGAACATGCACGGCCATACGCCTTTTTCAGTGTTCATAATACGAGTGCGCTCGGCGGTGCCCTGATCGCGTGCGTCAACATTGTATCGATGTGCCAACGTCAACGCCGCCGGTCCGGTGAAATCCGGATCCAAAGCAAATTCAGGACAAGCTGAATAACAGAGCAGGCAATTGATGCACATGGTGTACTGTTTGAAACGAATCAACTCAGCCGGGGTTTCCAGGTATTCAGTTTCATTCAGTGGATCATCCGGTGCGTGAATCAGGTAAGGCTTGACGCTCTCCAGCTTCTCCAAAAAGCCCTCGATGTTTACCACCAGATCACGTTCGATCGGGAAATTTGCCAGAGGGTCCAGTTTGACCTTGTTGGGATAGTAGTCTCGCAGGAATGTCTTGCAGGAGAGATGGGGCACGTCGTCAATCATCATTCCACAGCTGCCACAGACAGCCATGTGGCATGACCACCGATAGCTGATGCTACCATCCATATGGTCCTTGATATGATTGAGCGCATCGAGTACCGACCAGTCGTCCTGGTAGGGCACCGTGTATGTCTGGTAGCTGGGTTCGTCATCTGTTTCGGGACGATACCGTAGCACTTCAATATCAATTGTTAGTTCAGGCATGAAACACTCTCTTTAAATAGTCGGCTGTTACTTGTCCTGGTCGTCTTCCGCAGCACCACCGTAGACTCGTTCGGCTGGTTGTGACGTGGTAATGCAGACATCTTCATACTCAATAGTGGGTGCATCATCGCCTCGATAGGAGGCGAGGGTATGTTTGAGGTAGTTTTCGTCATCTCGGGTTTCATAACCGTCGATACGCTGATGGGAGCCGCGGGATTCCTTGCGGTTAATTGCTGAATGGGCCATGGCACGAGCTGTTTCCAGCATGGATTCCAGTTCGATGGTGCGGAACAGCTCAGTATTGAAGACGCTGCTGTCATCATCCAGTTGCACTTTCTTGTAGCGCTCCCGTAACTCGTCGAGTTTGTCGCAGGTTTGCTGCATGGTCTCGTCCAGTCGATAGATTCCCGCTCCCTCTTCCATGGTGGCGGTCATTTCGTCGCGGATGGTGGCGATCTTCTCAGTGCCATCCTTTCTCTTCAGCAATCCCATAATCTTCTGTTCGACTGCATCGGCCTGTTTCTCAATCGCGTCTTGGTTGCTGCTGATGTCAACCGACCTGGCGTATTCGGATGCATATTTGCCCGCCTCTCGGCCGAATACCATAAACTCGGTCAAGGAATTGGAACCGAGGCGGTTGGCGCCATGCAAACCTATACTGGCGCATTCTCCCACTGCGTATAAACCGGGTAGCGGCGTCGCCGTGGTGATATCCGTCTTGATACCCCCCATGGTGTAGTGAACAGCCGGTCTGACCGGAATCGGGGTGGTTGCCGGATTCACGCCTTCATAGGCTTCGGCAAGCTCGCAGATAAATGGCAGCCGCTCCTTCAGATGCTTCTCACCCAGATGGGTGAGATCGAGGTTTACCACATCACCGTATCGCATCTTTATGGTGTTCCCTTTCTGCCGTTCGTGCCAGAAGGCCTGGCTGATTCGATCCCGTGGACCGAGTTCCATGGCCTTGTTGCGTGGCCACGGATCCGGTGGTCCCATGCCATAGTCCTGCAGGTAGCGATGGCCCTCTTTGTTGGTGAGGATACCTCCTTCTCCCCGACAGGCCTCAGTCATCAGTATGCCGGTTCCAGGCAGGGCCGTGGGGTGATACTGCACGAATTCCATGTCACGCAGCGGCGCTCCCGCGCGCAAAGCCATGCCCATGCCATCGCCCGCTACGATCGAACCGTTAGTGTTGAAGCGAAATACGCGGCCCGCGCCACCGGTCGCCATGATCACAGCCTTGGCTAAAAACAGACGCATGATCCCGGTGCTGACTTCGATGGCTACTACACCCTGGCAGCGCCCATCTTCAACCATCAGGTCAACGCTGAAATACTCGTCGAAGCGATTGATCGAAGGGTACTTCATGGAAGTCTGAAACAGCGTATGCAGGATGTGGAACCCGGTTTTGTCGGCGGCGAACCAGGTGCGTTCGATCTTCATGCCACCAAAGGCCCGCACGTTGACATGGCCATCCGGTTTGCGCGACCAGGGACACCCCCAGTGCTCCAGTTGCACCAACTCTTCGTGAGCATGCTCGACAAAATACTGCACCACATCCTGATCAGTAAGCCAGTCCCCGCCCGCCACCGTATCGTGGAAATGGTAGTCGATGCTGTCGTGCTCCTGGGCCACTGCAGCAGCCCCACCTTCGGCCGCCACCGTGTGGCTGCGCATCGGGTAGACTTTTGAAATCAGCGCGATGCTCAGGTCCGGATTCTGCTCGGCAATGGCGATCGCGGAACGCAATCCGCCACCGCCAGCACCGACGATAGCGATATCAGTCTTGATAACTTCCATTAATCAACTTCCCAAAATTAGTGGTTAGGTCTGTCAATTTGTCTCTTCATTGTAAACCGGCAAAAGACACTGAGCCAAGTCAGTTTGTCCCCGCGGCTTCTTGTGATCGTTTACTGGTCACATCAATCTGCATTCTGCTATGCAGTTGACACTTTCCAGTACTACCATTGGGACCAACTTCACAACCAAGGTGACAGGGAGGGGAAACTCAAAGGTAACTGATCGACGTCATTTCCAATTCTACCAAAATCAGATTGTTATCAATTGACTATGATCACACTCGCACTCACTTCGAGCTTGATCACGTCTGCTGTGCCCCAAGACATTGCGCTAGAAAAAACTCCTGAGTGAGCCCTGATGTCATGCGGTGCTACGACAGCAGAGAACCACCATCAACGGCAAAGGTCTGGCCGGTCATGTAGCTGGCGGCGTTGGCTGCCAGGAACAGGGCCGCGTCGGCTATCTCACGGGGTTCACCCACTCTCTGCATGGGAATTCGCCGGGCGGCTTGCTCTTTCTGTTTTGCCTGTTGATCTTCCGGAGCCAGTTCGAAGATAGCACCGTAGAGCTTGGTTTCAATTGCTCCAGGTGCGATGCAGTTGACTCGAATACCGAAGTCGGCCCATTCCAGTGCCATGCACTTGGTCGCCATGATCACACCTGCTTTAGCAATCGAGTAATGTGCTGTGGGTACTTGGACTTTCAGGCCGCTCACCGAAGAGATATTGATGATGTTGCCGCCGCCCTTTTCCTTCATCACCCGTGCTGCTGCCTGACTCAGAAAGAAAAGCCCCTTCAGATCCAGGTTGAAGACAGCGTCCCAGGCGCGCTCCTCCATTTCTATGGCTGGGGAGAAGAAGTTGGTACCTGCGTTATTGACCAGGATGTCGATGGTGCCCAGCTCTGCAACGACTTCGTCCACCAACGGTTGCAGTTGATCCATTCGGCCCACGTGGGTCGCCACGGCAAGGGCCCGGCGACCTTCGTTGCGGACGCTGTCCGCAACCCGTTCCAGATCCGGCAGTTTGCGACTGGTGACCGCCACATCTGCACCAGCTCTAGCGAAGGCGATCGCGGTGGCTTCACCGATGCCTCTGCTGCCACCGGTAATCAGAGCGACTTTTCCCTCCAGTGAGAATTGCGATAGATCCATGCTTGCCTCCGATATGTGGAAGTGCCCAGCGTTGGTGTGTGATAGCCTGGCGTTGATTTGTGAATGCCCGGCGTTTGGCAGAGACTTGTCCGTCGCTTGCCGGAATCGCTAAAGTGATTGCCTTACCCGCTCCTCAATGATCCGGTCAGCGTTTTCGCCGGTAATGCCGAGCCGCTGGCAGATACTTTCCACATGATCGCGTTGAACCGGTGATTGCAGGTCATCCAACGATTGGAAATATCCCATTCGCCTGCCCACCTGATAGAGCGTTTGCTGTTGGGGTGGTAACTCGAGAAACTCATCCAGCACGGCAAGCATACTCGTCTTGTCGTCGGGCAGCGTACCCTCTACGTCCTGCAGCAGATTGTTGAAGTGATCGCTCTTCAATGTGGAGGAGATTCCATCCAACGCATCTACCATGGTGCGAATCTCGCGTGCCACCTGCAGATCAGTGCACTTCTTGAACAGGTCCTCTTTATACAGTTCCATGCCAGGCGGCATCGTCAAGGTTCTAAGGCGAACAAAATCGGCATCGATCTGGTTGAGGGCGTCGGCAGTTTCCAGTGCATGTTGCTGCGACAGATCCACGCCGCCGAGCCCCGGCATGACATACTCGGACAGTTCGATGCCAGCCTGTTTGACTTTCCTGCCGGCTGAGATGTGCTGCGCCTTGGTGACGCCCTTGTCGACCTGCGCAAGAACCGTATCGGAACCGGTCTCCATACCGATATGTATTCGGGTCAAGCCCGAAGCTGCCACCTGCTGCAATTCATCATCCGTGATCCTGTCGATGGTGTGGGATCGGGCGTAGGAGGTGATGCGGGTGATCCAGGGAAACCGATCCTTCAAATGATCGAGGATCGCAATCAGGTCGTGGGGCTTGATGATCAGGCTGTTGGCGTCCTGCAGGAATACGGAACCCTCCCCGCGAACCAGCCAGTTGACCGCCGTGAAATAGATCCCTTGGGCTTCCCCAGTGAACTGTTCTGCAAGCTGATTGACTCGCTCGGCGGTCAGGCGACCACTTTCCTGCAGCTCCTGCAGAATCAGAGCAACTACTTGATGGATGGCATCGATATCCGCAATAACATGCTCTACCGGACGTAGTGAGAATTTCTGCCGCTTATACACAGAGCAGAATGTGCATCGATTCCAGGGACAATTTCTGGTCACCCTTATGAGCAGGCTGTTCGCCTCACTAGGTGGCCGGATCGGCCCCTGTTCGAAACCTCTGTAGACCTGTTTCTGTTTAATACCCATAGGACAACAGTAAACGAGATATTGCCGGCATAATCAACCTGGTGGGACGGGAAACCACTAGGCGTCCTCGACTATGCATGGCTCTTCTGGCAGTTGCTGCCCAAGATGATAAGAAGAGCGAATCCCAGAAACTCCACCTG
>JASMJM010000108.1 GCA_030749725.1 Pseudomonadales bacterium
ACCCACTTTGAATCAGCAGCAGATCTCCCGCGACGATAGGTCCATGGACATCGATTGCGCCCCCTTGAGTCGCCAGTTTGTTGGTGCTATCAAATTCCCGCCAGGTGTCATAACTCCAGAGGATTTCCCCACTGGTTGTGCTATAAGCATGCAGGTATCCATCCAGACCTGCGGCGAACACCAGGTCCTCGGTAGCCAGGATCGCGGCCGACATGCCGGTCCGACACGCGGTTCGGTCAGCGCATTTGTTGCTGTTAGGCGTAGACCAGCGGACTTCGCCGGTACGGATATCCAGTGCATTCAGTCCGGGTTCCGCCGGCTTGTCGCTGAATCCGGTGGGAACGTCGCTAATGGGCGCATAGAGTAGTCCCAACCGTTCATTGATGGCCATACCCCAATGTACGCCTCCGAGCATTCCGCCCCTGCCGAATTGCACGCTCCAGAGTCTCTTCCCGGTATCAGGGTCGATTCCGTATACGCCTCCCGATTTTTGGCCGGCGAGTAAGATGTCATTACCGTCGCCAGTTCGCGCCAGGATGGGTGGCGCACCGAAGTCCAGGTCCGGACCGGAATTCTCGGGACAATTGGGATGATTCGGGAAGGTGCAGGCCATGTTGAAAGCATCAAGCTCCGTATACTGTTGTACCCAGCGAACGGCGCCATCCTTACGATTGAGTGCCATGATTGCGTCGCTGGTTTGCGAAGTCGGTCTCGTGTAGTTCTCCCCCGTTCCAACGTAGATCAGATCGCGAACCGGATCCATTGTTGGTGCAGACCAGACGGGCGCGCCGGAGGGACCCCATTCCTCGACGAATATATAGTGCCGCCCTGTTACTTTCGGTTCATCCGGGATGGTTTTGGTGCGCCAGGTTTGCTCACCGGTGTTTGCATCTAACGAAACAAGCGCGCCGCTTGAAGTACAACAACCATAAAAGGGGTTCACGGCGAGGGCTATCTCCATCGAGGAGATGGGCACGAACAACTGGCCATCGTGGAACAAAGGTGTGCCGGTAACCACATTGTACGGATGATCTGTAATATCGGCGCGCCAGATCTCGTCGCCTGTCGCCGCATTTACCGCACGAACGGTCCCGTCCCAGGTGCCGAAAAAGAGCACCAGAGACGCGCTTCCGTCTATGGTTATCCTGCCCGGTGCGATGCCGGAGCGAACTGGGGAGTCTGCATCGTAGATCCATCTTTGGCAGGCGGTGTTTTTTTCCAGTGCATAGACGTTGCCCGTGTCAGTTCCGATAAAAATGGTGTCTTCGGTCACGAGTGGATAGGAGTGCGGGCTGGATCCCTCATCAAGGGCAAATACCCAGTCGAGTTTGAGTTGCGCCACATTGCTCTGGTTGATAGTTGATCGCGGTTGGAAGCGTGTATTGCGTGCATCGATTCCCCAGCTTTCAGAATACAGATCGCTCAAACCGGGTTGCCGGCTACACTCTTCTGCTGCGAGGCAATTCAGTGACAGGCATGCAGCAATAGTGACCAACGAACCGAATGGGTTTCTAATCCGAATCATCCCAGACTCCCATGAAGCTTTAACGATAGACGTTCGACTCTGTGCCGAAATGGACGAGTCATGCGAATGTGACCCTTGCCCACTAGCGGACATCCTACAATGGCATGGATCATTTAGTAAAGTGTCAAGTTGCAGTAAAGCGTTTCATGCTACCCACTACCAGAGTAATATCGCTCGTTGTGGAGAGACCAACGAAACGTGATCCATGATGCTCGATATTCATTTGCTGGGACAGCCTGAGATTCGTCGCCATGGCGACAAGCTGCAATTGCCGAAGTCACGAAAAACGCTGGCCCTTCTTGCCTACCTGATTGTTACCGGACGCCCCCAGTCCAGGCAGCATCTCTGTGATCTCTTGTGGCAAACACCTGATAACCCTCGTGCCGCTCTGCGTTGGAGCCTGTCGAGGCTGCGGCCTCTGATAGAAGAGAGCCTTAAGTCAGATCGAAACGAAATCTCGTTTGACAGATCGGCGGCTACAATCGATGTGCTGGCGATAAGAGAATCGAAAATCGAAGACCAAGGAGTTGATGAACTGGCTGAAATCAGTGCCCTTTTCAGAGGCGACTTCCTTGAGGCACTGACGCTAAATGACTGTGAAGTCTTCGATGCCTGGCGAACTGCCCTGGCTGAAGAATTCAGAGCGATACACAAGAAGGTGTTGCAGAGACTCATTCTTCTGACGGAAGCAGATGTCGATGCCGCCCTTGAATATGCACGTCAACTGCTGGCCATAGACGGCAGCGTCGATTCCAGGACGGTGCTTGAAAAGCTGCAAGTGAAAAAGAAGATGGGGCCGGAAAAGGGACCGTCCATTCAGCCCCCTGCATACAAACCGGTTGTCGCGGTACTCCCGTTCGAGAATCTCTCCAATGTTGTCGAGCATCAGTATCTTGTTGATGGCATCACCATGGACGTTACTGCCTACCTGTCAAAATTCAGGGCTGCATCGGTGATTAGCCGCGGCTTTCGGGTTGATGAAAATGAATCGCTGACGGATGTGGCTGGTCGCTTCGGCGTGCGTTATCTCGTCAGGGGCGGTGTGAATAGAAACCAGGACCGCCTTCGTTTATCCGTTCAGCTGGTGGATTCGGTGACAGGCCAAAACGTCTGGGGGGACGTCTATGACCGGCAGGTTCAAGACCTGTTGGCGATTCGTGACGAGTTGTCTCATCAGATTGTATCCATGGTCCAGCCGGAGTTTACTGCGGCGGAAGCCCAACGTGCTCAACGGAAATCTCTCCAGGATCTCGATGCCTGGGAGAATTACATGCGCGCAACCTGGCATCTTTCGCGGTTTACCCGACAAGACAATCAGCAAGCGCGACAGCATGCGGAACGTGCCATTGAGCTCGATCCCCAAGGTGCCGGTGCTTACGCCATTGACGCTGTCACCCATTTGATGAATGCAGTATATGGCTGGAGCGATTCCCGCCCGCAATCCATGGAAGCAGGCAGAAGAGCAGCCCAGACCGGCCTCCGATTGGACGATCGTGACGCACAGACTGTTAGAACTGTTGGCTTGGTCAATCTATACGCCAAGGACCATGACCAGGCGAGACGCGATTTCTTGAGGGCAATCGATCTGAATCCGGATGAGGCGGAGAATTATGCCCTGATGGGAAACGTCATTGGGCTTGCCGGAGACTACGAAGGGGCAACTGTCTACATACAGCGGGCATTGGAACTCAGCCCCCGAGATCATTTCAGAGCTACCTGGTACAGCCACCAGGCCATGGCTGCAGCAGTAGCGGGTCAATACGAACAGGCAGTCGACCTGGCCAGGATGACACTTGCCCAGAATCCCGAGTTCCTTGGCGGTTTCAGGACGCTAGCCGTTGGCCTGGCGTACCTTGGTCGCAAAGGCGAAGCAGATGCGGCCATGCGCGCGTTGCGTGAACGCCTCCCGGAGATGACCCTGAGATCTGCAGCTGAGCAGTTGCCGTTCTCAGAATCATCGTGCCGGGATCGCTACATCGAGGGTCTCAGGATTGCCGGTTTGCCCGAGTAGGGCACGCCTCAGGATCGGATCGGCGACCGAGTTGGTTCCAAGCAGTTAGGTTGTACGGATCTAGTTCAATAACTCGATTGAAGACGCTAAATGCTTCAACGGTGTCCCCCAAGTACGCCAAGGATCCGTAGTTAAGATAAGCCGAGACCAGGGCGGGAATATCTTCTGATTCAGCTGTCTCAAATATATCCCTGAACAGCTGTTTCGCTTTGGCAGTGTTCCCTTCGTTTAACTCTCTAGCAGCTAGAATTGCTGCATCTCGTGTTTCGCTCTTGGAAGAGATCTGAAGTTGGCTGATTTTATGTAGGGCTTTTTCGAGCTGGCGCTTTAGACTCTCATTGTCCCTGAGAATAGGATCCACTTGTCGCTGCAGTAGCTCATCGATGTTCACTTGAACAAGAATTGGCGGAGCCTTCGGAATCAGGTTCAAAACACCAAAAAAAATAGGAATGATGACGCCGCCGATAATCACAGCTTGAACCAAAGTATCGAGTTGGCCAAACCGGGCGAGTATGATGTGCCCTTTATTATTCTCATTTTGGGAGATCCCAAACGACTCAGGCCTTGCCGCTGCCTGTTGTATATATTGGCTGACACCTAAGGCTAGTTTGATTCTATAGTCCGATTCAGTGAGCTCTTGTTTCAGGATCGCTTGAATATCACCTAGAGTAAGCGCCATGCCACCTGGGAGTACTGTCCTTTTGAGGTGAACAGCAATCACGGGTTTGTGGTGTTCCAGCGCATAGTTGAGCTCTTTCTGGCAATGGCTGGAGATGATCGATGGAGGTGTTACCAAGTATAGGAAGAGACTAGATCCATCTATGAAATCAGCTAGTTCCTGTCGCCAACTGGCACCTGGGCTGATCCCCTCGTCGTACCAGATATTGAATCCCTGATCCCGGAGCCATTGAATTTCAGGGAATACAAGATCACTGTCTTCATGAGCATAGCTCACGAAAATGTAGGGTTGATCCCCTTTATAGGCAGGGAAGGCCCTTTCCATGCCTTCTTCCTTATTGTTCTGGGCGGACCCATATTAGCGTAGCGACAATGCTATTCAAAGTGTGCGGTCGCACGGGTGTCCAGATCAAAGGCCTGAACGGCAGCAACTGGCACAGAAGAGGCATCTGCCGGATCAGTCAAGCTTCCGGTCGTCTAATTCTCGCTTTTTTGGAAAAGGGGTATATCAAAACGCTGCTTCTTTGTCCTACGATCGGCAATCACTGAGAAGCTCAGCGAGAGGGCCAGACCGACCAAGCCGGCACACGCGAAGACTAAGAAGCCACCGTGAAAGCCAAACCCAAGTACGCCCCCGGCAAGTGTGAAGACCAACCCGAGCGGACCAAGGATCCACGCAACTGCAAGCCAGTCAACGCGAGCCTCAAAGAGTTCGAGCATCTCAACACGTCTTACATTGCGCTCGTCCGGGCTGATCAGTCCTTCCTGTTCGAGTCGCGCCAACTCCTCAAGTTGTTCACGCAACATGAATGCGTCCGGGTTGCGTGCATAGCTGCAATCCTCGCAGGATTCTTTACCTGATATCGGACACTCAAGGTCGATCATGGGCCATGGGAACAGCATGGCCGAAATATTGAAGGTGACGCTCTCCCATCCACGCGGGCAGTCGAGTGGTTCGGTCTTGGTGAGTTGCTTTAGATGATCGACGACACTTCCAAACCAGGCCACGGTTTCGACTCCTTCTTCTTAATTTTGCTGATTATTGCACTTTTCGCCGGTCGCAACCAAAGATGCACTTACTGCCACACACGTCCGAAGTCATCTTGGCCAGCCCGAGCTCCCCGGGGGAGAACTCAACTGGTGGCTTCCGTAAGCGCCGCTTATGAGCGGTTCGCGACTGCATGACCGAGGTGGATACTGCAATCTCATTCGGCGCTATCGGCCAACAGGAGACAAAACCTACAAAACGGGTTGCTGTGGCTATCAGCTGTCACCCAATTGTCGTCGTGCTTGCGTGTTCGATGCGGTTGTAACGCTGTAAGTTTGGCGTACCATAAGTCGAATGGACCGTCACCATGAAGACAAAGATAACTGTTGAAACCATAAGGAAGCTTCGAAAGACGAGGCTCTGGACTCAGGAAGAACTGGCTGAGGCCGCGGGCCTACACCCACGGACCGTGCAGCGTATAGAACAGACTGGTGCCGGATCGTCACAGTCTGTGCGTTCAATCGCAACAGCGCTGGAAGTTGATCTTGCCGAGTTGCAGGAAGCGGCAGATCTACAGGATTCACCTGCTGTAGCGGCGGCCCAATGGAATATGCCCATACGTACACATGCCATCGCAATCGCCTTGGCCCTGATGGTATTGATCGGCGGATTCGTAGCTGAGCGATCGCTGCGGGTGGCAACTCCGGCGCATGACATTGGGACTGCAACAGCGTCTCCGAGTATACCCAGCAAACCATATGCTGTGCTGCCTCTTGTCAATGTGAACGACGATCCGGATCTGGAGTTCTTCGGCGAAAGGCTCTTCGGAAAGATCCATGACAGTCTCGCGAAATTCGATATCAGAGCCTTACGCAAATCCTCCTCGCTGAAATTCATAGGCAGGCATCAGGATGTACGGGAGGCCGGCAAGGAACTGGATGTCGACCGCATGCTTGAGTGGCGCGTCAGCAAAGCAGGCACCAAGGCCCACGTGGCTGCTCAGTTGGTTGCGGTAGCTGACGGCTCAGTCCTCTGGTCTGCACAATACGAGAGGGAAATGTCAGATTTGGCTGTGGCGCGGAAATATGTCAGTGAATCGATAGCTTGGGGGCTGGTGACAGAGGCTGGGTTTACCCTTACAACCATAGAGTTGATGGAACGCATTGATGAATTTGTCCAGTTGGGGATAGATGTGCCGGTGGAATTTGAGTCGGTCAATCTGACTCATCCGGGTGGTCTTGAGGCGACCTTTGTTGTATCGAGTAATGCTCAATTGATGTCTTTCTTGGAGGCAACGGCTGATGCCGGATTTCCCGAACTCGTCACCAGATCATTTACCCAACTGCCATCTGTTGGCCCTACAGCGCAACAGGTAACGGTGAATGTGGAGAGATTCAAGGATCGACGAGTGTGGCGACCGGGTTCATAGAGCCCCCCAGAGTCCTGCTAGCACATCACATGGATAGGTTGCCAAAGGGCACCCTTTCGGGGAATATTCGGTTAACGTTCTGCCTACTACCATAGGGCTCGAATTACGCCTATTCAACGTGAGGCATCGCTGATGAAATGTGGCATCGTCATGCCGTACCCCAATGCGGGAGACGCAGTGGAGTTCGCGGCCATTGCGGAAGACCATGGTTGGGACGGCTTTTTTGTCTGGGAGTCAGTGTGGGGTATCGATGCCTGGGTATCCCTCGGTGGTGCTGCCGTCAGAACGAAAACAATTCAGCTCGGAACGATGTTGTCGCCGCTATCACGAATGCGTCCCTGGAAGGTGGCCAGCGAATACGTTACGTTAGATCAGCTTTCTGGGGGACGAGCGATTCTGGCGGTCGGCCTGGGTGCAGCCGACACAGGATTTGCTGAATTTGGTGAAGAAACCAACATGAAGGTTCGAGCAGAACTCATGGATGAAGCCCTGGATATCATTACAGGTCTGTTCGATGGTCAACCATTCGAATACGTAGGCAAGCACTATAAAGTGGAATCGACGCGATTCTTTCCGCCGCCAAACCCAATCCAACAGACGATCTGGGTTGTGGGGCTGCTTGGAAGCAAACGTTCGATGTCTCGTGTGGTTAAGTTTCAAGGACTGCTACCATCGGTTCGCGACGGAAATGGAGAATGGCGAGCGCTGGAATCTCGCGATGTTGAGCAGATGCGGGCCTTTGTTGAACGGCAGGGATGTGATGAGGGCTACGACATCGTGGTTGAGGGAACAACGCCGGGAGATGACCGGGCGAAGGCGAGGGAAGAAGTGCGGAACTGGAAGGATGCAGGCGCTACCTGGTGGATGGAATCGATGTGGGAGATCCAGGATCAACCACGTCGGCGTGAGTTGTTCGACGAGAGAGTCAAGCAAGGGCCGCCCGCCTAGCCCATGCAGAGTCACGTCGAAGGGTTATTGCACCAGGGAATGACTCGGCAAGATCCTCTTTGAAGAAGACAGCTACCAACATATTGCTGACTTTCTCATCCTACTTACACACTTGGCCACATGTCATGTAGGGTAGTATCGCTCTGGGTAGGTTTTTTGAATACCCTATTTGTTTGGCGATGAGCAGTCCTGGTAGCCAGAGACTCAGGATGTGTCGAGGGTCGGTATGCAAACGTGCCAGCCTGTGAAGAGGGGAGACAATAAATATTTGCATATTGTCCCCGAGTTTCTTAATTTACCCACCAGGAACAACTCTTGGACGGAGAAACTGATATGAGCGCCAAAGACGACACGAAAACATTCCGGGCAGAAACGAAGGCATGGTTGCAGGAAAACTTTCCATCGTCTCTACGTGAAGGTGGCGCACAAGCCATCCTCGGCGGACGAAAGGTCGACGAAGACACCGCTCGCGATGCCGAACTCTGGCGTCAGCACCTTGTGGACCAAGGATGGGGAACACCGACCTGGCCGAAAGAGTACGGTGGTGCCGGTCTCGATGGCAACCAGTTGAATATTCTCCAGGACGAGATGGCAGCCATCGGCGCCTATAACCCCATTCCCGGCATGACCGGCAATGGCATCACCATGGTCGGGCCCACCATTCTCGACTATGGCACCGAAGAACAGAAACGTAGTCATTTGCCGCCTATGGCCCGTGGCGAAATCTATTGGTGCATCGGCTATTCCGAACCCAATTCCGGATCGGATCTGGCATCCCTATCGACCAAGGCCGAAGACAACGGCGACTGCTGGATCATCAATGGCCAGAAAATCTGGACTTCCGGCGCGGATATTTCTCAATGGTGCGGCATGCTGGTGCGAACCGACTCAAGCGCCAAGAAACGCGATGGAATCAGTTTTATGCTGGTCGACATGAATCAACCTGGCATCACCACTCGACTCATCAAACTAATCTCCGGTAATTCGCCATTTTGCGAGACTTTCCTTACCGATGCGCGGGCTGAAAAAGACGGCTTGCTGGGTCCTCTCAACGAGGGCTGGTCGGTTGGCAAGCGCCTCTTGCAGCACGAACGATTCAGCCAGACCGGTTCGCGGAGCAGTGCCGAACCATCCAAAGCCGAGAGACTTGAGGATATGGCCAAGCGTTATGTTGGCACCGACGATCAGGGAAACCTGGCCGATGCTGACCTGCGTGCACGCCTGGTCGATCACCTGATGGGTGCGAGAGCACACTCCCTCACCCTCCAGCGCATCGCAGACGAAGCCAGGGGAAAGATAGAGGTCTCGGCCACAGCGTCGATTCTCAAGAACTCGGCGACCACGGTCGCCCAAACCCGATCCGAACTCGTGCTTGAAATGATGGGGCACCAGGGACTCGGCTGGGAAGGTGCCGAATTCAAACCGGGTGAACTGGCCGCGACTCGCGGCTGGCTTTCGGGCAAGGCGATGTCGATCGCCGGCGGATCCTTCGAAATCCAAAAAAACATCATCGGCAAGAATATACTGGGATTGCCCGAAACGACTCAGCAGGGCTAAGCAAGCTACAGCGATCTCAACCTTCAAGAAGCAGACGCTGCGGTCGTTTCCCATGGTTGAACCAACCCGTCATGTGGGTGCACGCCCTTAGTGTCACGCTCACCCTTGGGTCGTTAGCGAAACATCGTCGAATACCAAGGGCAGCAAACCGAAAGCGGCGCAGATATCGCGATTCGCACATCTAGCCTGTTCAGCTAAGAGATGCATCTGCTATTTCAACGTGGTGATATACTTCGCCACATCATGGATCTGTTGGTCTGATGTGAGCAGTACCATCATCGCTCGCATCTGCATGCCGAAATCATCTTTTGGATGGCTACCCCGACGGCCGGATTTAAAGGCCTCGAGCTGCCGCACGATATACCAGTAGTACTGATTGGCCAGTTTAGGAGATCTAAGGACGCTATTGCCCTGCCCTCTGTCCCCATGGCAGGCAGCACAGGTTACGAACGCCGCTTTGCCAGCTTCGACATCTCCCTCAATCTTATATGGCTCCTCGGCAGGCTCTTCCTGTGCCGACCCGTCATTTTCAGGGATCATGCCCGGGGGTCGCTGCGTACCGTCTGGTAGTGTCGGATTCAGTGACGCAACATAGGCAGCTACATCTGCCACCGCCTGATCATCTGCAAGGGTCATAGCCATCGGTCGCATCTGCATACCGTAGGTATCCTTCGGGTCTGTTCCCCGGACACCTGCACGGAAAGCGCTAAGCTGCCTGATCACGTACCACTCACGCTGTCCCCCGGTGACGGGAGCATTGAGCAACGCGTTGCCTTCACCATTCGCTCCGTGGCAGGCTGCACAAACTGTGAAGAGTGCTTTTCCCTTGGCCGGATCACCTGCCGCAAAGACAGACATCGCTGCGCTGATGCCAATTACAATAGTCAACAGTTGCATGAGTGATCTCGTCATGTTTAACACTCCGTTTCCGATTCTTGTAGGCAGTCCGGTGGACTCAAACCTTTTCATCAGCACACAGTTCCCAGCTCAAGGTAACCAGAATGGCGCTGCGAAGTAACAATAGTAACAGAAGAAAGCCCGAAGAACGCCAAGACTGATTGTGGCGACGGTGGCCGGCATCATCCAGCATGTTCTCTTGAATGTGAGGGATATCAGACACAGCAGCGGGACTTCTCAGCCCCGTGGACCTTTTATAGTGAGGTCAAAGAGGCAATGCGGTCGGCCGCTCTGCGTCAACGCTAATCGACCTGCATATTGAATCCTGCCCACCAAAGTCTAGAATGGACGGTGCATACCGTGACAATGGAGTGCCCGCTGGCTTGAGTGAAAGTGTAAAGAGCTCAACGGACAAATTGTTCCAGGGCTGGCAGGATGTTGGGCATTACAAACTCTGCAATTCCAGGATTATGCGCATAGAGATTTCACTGTGAACAAACGGATAGACGGCTTAGATTTCACCTTGACAAGAACAGTCTTCACCGTAGAGAAGGACGGGTTTACTGATGAGATTGAATTGATCATTTCAGATGGCCGCATAGGACGAATGGAAGGTAGCCTTGGTAGAGAGGAACAAGAACAGTACCAAAAAGGGCCAATCACACCGGTGGGTTCCGTGGACTTTACTGCGAAGTTTGCCGGCGCAAACGATGATGAAGTGCTCGACCAGGCAGAAGCCTTTATTCGCGAGCAAGGGGGAGAGATAACAATGACAGACCCACCCCGCAGAACTGACACCTAAACTGTTATAACCCCTTAACTAAGGGGCATTAAGAAACTTAGGCACCTCATCTTATACGCTGCAGTGATTGATCGAATGGATCAAAACATTGAGCCCGTATTGTCAAAACTCGAGTCCATGCGTGTAGCTAGGACCCATCTTCATGAAAAGCTGACATTCCGGATTCTCGTGATCGAGTAATCCTCAACGAAACAACCGGCGCTTCCTGCGAGGGAATCGATACGCTCTCTGCTCCATGAGGATGGGCGTATAATTGTCCAACCCGTGAAGGAGATCACTGCACATTGGCCACGGACTCAACACACACTGAATCCCAGCTGCCGAGACCGACCCGAGTCGAGATCTGTACGATCATCGCCATGTATATAGTCCTGGCCGGGCTTACCTTGCTTGCACGCGAACGGGGACCGGGCTGGACGCTCGGATGGATCTACGTGGGTCTGTTCGTCGGTGGTATGGGCATTTTCAAGAATAGCTTTTTTCTCTGGAATCCCGATCTGGCGTGGCGGCGAATGCCCATAGGCTCGGGGACGAAGACCTGGGATTGGTTCTGGCTGGCGGCATTCGTGGCAAACATCTTCGCCATCCTTTTCCGTGCGGTCGATTCCCACACGCGTGTTGCCGACCTGCGTCCGCCTGATTTTCCGTGGTTGGCTGGGCTGACCATCTTCGTCTCTGGATGGATGTTCGTAACCTGGTCCAGCTTCTGGAATCCCTTCTTCGAGGCAACTGTGCGTATCCAGACGGAACTAGGACATCGCGTGATGGATAAAGGGCCCTATTCGGTGGTTCGTCATCCTGGCTACGTCGGTTTCATCGTCACCTTTCTCTCGACGCCGCTCCTACTCCCTTCGTCTGGAATCGTGGCTCTATCTCTCAGCGCGGCACTCCTGTTTGTGATACGTGCTGCCCTTGAGGATCGCACACTCCAAGCGGAACTCCCCGGTTATGCTCAGTACACAACCAGGGTTCGCTTCCGTCTGATTCCCGGAGTCTGGTAACAGTCAGTCAATGTCGCTGTGTCGTCCTGTCCGCTCTAAAGAATTACCGGCGTTTTCAGTCTGGCAAGAGCAATGATCTTTGCCTTCTCTAACCCGGCCAACACTAAGGTCCCATAATGTGATGTCTATATGTCACTACCCGACCTCAGAATTGCCGTTCTGCCACGATGATGCGGCAACTGCGGGTGTGTTTGAGGGGTCCTCCCAATTGACGGCAGAAAGTGTTCTAATCTGGTCAGATCGCGTAGTGTAACCAGGACCCATCCCCGATGGTCCCTTACCTCGTCTGCTTGCGCGGCGCTTGCCGCCAACAAGCCGGCTGGGATTGAGGCGATGATGGATCACTCGGCGGTTGCGCCCGTGGCTTTCATGGCGGGGCAGGGAAGTCGCGGGGGTATGCTGACGGATCCTGGGACGATCAAGTAGGCGGAACAAATACAACTGACGATGTGCAGTCTGGTGCTGTGCAGATGAGAGGAGAGAACTGATGAAATACAGTTTGCTGAGGATCACAGCCGCATTCATCATCGCATTGATTGTCACGGGCACTGCGACCGGCGCCAGCGACGCGCTGACCGCTGACGAAATACTGGCGGCAATCGGTGGTGAGAATCGAACATCCGGTGATAGTGCCCGGGATGCGGGCAGGAAGCCGGCACAGGTCCTCGAGTTTCTCGGCTTGCAGAAGGGCATGACCGTACTGGATGTTATGGCGTCAGCCGGCTGGTACACGGAAGTACTGGCACTATCCCTTGGTGAGTCCGGGAAGGTCCATGCCCACAATACACCGGGAATGCTGAGGTTCCGTGGGGGTGCCAACGACAAGGCGCTCAACGCCCGTTTGGCCGATGGGCGATTGGCCAACGTGAGCCGAATCAACAGCGATTTCGACGGCATGGGTCTGAACAGCGAGGTCGATCTGGCAATCACCGCGCTGAATGTCCACGACATCTACAATAGAGACCCGGAAGGTGCAGTCCAGATGCTCCGGGAGATCAAGTCAACGCTCAAGCCGGGTGGCATCCTGGGCGTGATTGATCACAACGGTGCGGCTGAAGCTAACAACGCTGGTCTGCACCGCATGCTCGAGTCGCAAGCCATCGAGGCGGCGAAGAAGGCCGGATTTGCCGTCGAGACGAGCGATATCCTCAAGAACTCGGCTGACGATCACACCAAGATGGTGTTCGCCGGTGACATCAGGGGCAAGACCGATCGGTTTCTTCTGAAGCTGACGTCACGTTAGGGTAACTGGGCGGGTCCGAACTAATTGGTGGGCTCAGCACGATCACCATGGGAGGGAAGCCGCAGATCGATCTCGTCATCGAGAGCGAAGCGTTCGTGGGATACACCGCACTCTCACCGGATGGCCGGTCGATCGTGTCTCTGTGGCGCGCAGTTCTATTGGAGCCGTTGCTACGTTAGTATTGGCGCGTTCGGTTGATGATGCTGCTTACTAACCTGCGAGGGAATCATCTATGAAGGCACTGAAAACCACCGGCATTGTGCTCGGCGTGATTCTCGCCCTGCTGCTTGGGCTCTACTTCTCAGGATACGGTCAGACCCTCTTCTTCGCCGCCACCACGACTTGGCTCAAGCCGGCGGGGGATTTCGATCCATCTGCTGCGGCACCGGCGCCGGACTACTCGAAGGACGAGTACTGGGCAGCATTGCCGTCACTGGATGATCCGGCGGATCTCGTACCTGCTGGGGTCACGGCGATTGTGCAAGGTGAGGGCATGGTCGACTCATTCTTCATCCACCCGACGGGTTATCTCGTCAACAAGAGTTGGACCTCGCCACTCGATCCCAACAGCGGCACTGAGGAGAACACACGGTTCATGATGGCGAATCAGGCCAGTGCCCTCAACGGTTGCTGCAACGTCTACGCGCCACGGTACCGGGAAGCCACCATCTTCTCGTATTTTGTGTCCGAAGAAGAACGCGACGTGGTACACGACTTCGCTTATCAGGATGTTCTGCGGGCGTTCGAGTATTACCTTGAGCATCACAACCAGGGGCGCCCCTTTGTCATCTCGAGCCACAGCCAGGGAACACATCACGCCCGCCGTCTGCTGCGGGAGAAGATCGACGCGACGGATCTGCATGAGCGCCTGGTGGCAGCTTACATGATCGGCAGTGTCATTATTCCCCTCTCCCCCTGCCTGGTTCGATTCGATGGATAACATTCGGCCCTGTCAGTCCGCAACGGATACCGGCTGCATCGTACACTGGGATACCTTCGGTGATGGCGGCGCTGGCATCGAGCGTGAGGCCGACAGCCTCTGCACCAATCCGCTGAGTTGGCGGGTCGATGACGAAAAGGCTGACGCGAGTCTGAACGAGGGTGCGGTGCCCCCGGCGGGGACCTACAACGTGGCGTTTGGGCCCGCTGACGACGTGCCCTCAGGCGACACCATCACCGCGCTGGATGCACCCAGCGTGGGACACACCTGGGCGCAGTGCAGAGACGGCACGCTCTTCGTCGCGAATCAGACCGGTACGGCGTTCGGCGGCGCTGGCGCGTTTGGCGACGAGGCCAACTATCACATGTTGGATTACTCGCTCTTCCACATGAACATTCGCAACAACGCGATCCTGAGGGTGAGGACTTTCCTCGCTCGATAGGGTCAAACTACACGCCGGGGATTTAACAGAGCCAAAACGTATGGCTCCTCGTATGATGGTCACAAATAATACGTCCCATGCTCCCAGAGCAACTTGATTTAATTGGAGCGGGCGACGAGACTCGAACTCGCGACAGCTAGCTTGGGAAGCTATTTCTACCTCTAACACATGCTAACTAGGACTGCCTCTCCCTAATACGATAATCAGCTAGATCCATTGTAGTTAATGGCTTACAGTTCATTAGTGAGTATTAGTGGTGTATACTCCGTATTAGTCTTCATTGCCCCACTGGTGCCCCATTATGAAAACAAAGATATCTGAATCCTTCATTAAGGCCCTCAAACCCAC
>JASMJM010000109.1 GCA_030749725.1 Pseudomonadales bacterium
GCCTGACAATTTCTTTGTGCCGCCGCGCTCGGCCTATGTGCCTCAGGTCCCGCAGTTGTACAGCGACACGCTAAAGAACAACATCCTCATGGGGCTGCCGGAGGACAAGGTGGACATCCCCCTTGCACTATGGCGCGCAGCGCTGGAAGAGGTCGAAGAGCTATTGGAAAACGGTCTCGACACGCTGGTGGGTCCGCGTGGCGTTAAACTCTCGGGCGGACAGATGCAACGGGCGGCAGCGGCCAGGATGTTCGTTCGCGATGCGGAGTTGCTTGTATTTGACGATCTTTCCAGTGCGCTAGACGTCGATACCGAGCGAAAACTATGGGCGCGGATGTTTGAGAACCGCGACAACACCTGCCTGGTGGTGTCGCATCGGCCCTCGGTTTTGCGAGATGCGGATTACATCATCGTTATGAAAGACGGCAGGGTCGACGCTGCCGGGCCCCTCGATGAATTGCTGCAGACGAGCGACGAGCTCAACCGTATCTGGTCAGGCGAATATTCCTAGAATGTCACTTTCGGGCTATGTCTGTGTCACCTTGGCGCTGTCAATTTTCGCGCTATGCATGTGTCACTTGCGGGCTATGTAGTAGTAGTTGAAGACGTCACCGTCAATCTGCTCCACATCCACGCTGGTAAATCCGGCGTCAGCCAGCATCTTGCAGGCCAGCTCTTTGCCCCACACGGTTCCGAGCCCTTCGCCGCCGAGGGCAAGCGACACCGTCATGCAGTGCATGGTGGACATTGTGTAAAGGAACGGAGCAAAGGGGTGTTGAATGTTTTCGTGCAGGTGGCTCGAAGCTGCAATGTCTTGCATAAGGAACACGCCACCATCGGCCAGTGCCTTGGCGATATTTGACAGCACGGCGGCGGGATTGGCCTGATCGTGAATGGCATCGAACGCGGTGATAAAATCGAACTGAGCGTTGTTGGGGAAGGTCGTGACATCCTGGACTTCGAACGAGATATTGCTGATCCCTCGGCGCGTTACTTCGGCCGTTGCATTGCCAACCGCTTCTTCTGAAAAGTCGTAGCCCGTGAAGCGACTGTTGGGAAACCGTTCTGCCATCACGTTCAAAGCACGTCCGCTGCCGCACCCCACATCCAATACGCTGATGCCCGATCCCAACCGCTCGATAAGGCCGGCAACCATGGGAAGGGTCACGTCGAGCAGCGCACCGCAGACCGTCTCGCCGCTCAACTCAGCCATGATCTCGTGGAAGCGGCCGAACTCGGAGTAGGGCACGCCACCACCGTTCTGGAAGCTTTCGACGATGCCATCCTCGACCGTCCCCATCAGCGGCAGGAACTGAATGGCATTTGCCAGGTTGGCGGGGCCTGCCGCCCGCGTGAGGGACTGCGCGTGCTCCCGGGGCAGGTAGTAGCTGCTCGCCTTCGGGTCGTGCAGGATTACGCCGCCCGTCACCATGGCGCCCAGCCATTCGCGCACGTACCGCTCGTTGAGCCCGGCAGCTTCGGCGATTTGCGGGCTGGAGGCATGCTGCATGGTTGCCATGGAGTCGAACAAGCCGGTGCGGTGGCCGATGCTTGTCATGATGGCCAGTGCAGCGCCGTTAAGCACACCGACCATTTTGTCCGCAAATTCCTCGGTTTTTGTTTGGTCTACACTCTTTTCGATGTTGCTCATGGATTCTTCCTCAGGGTATGGAACAGCGTGCGTTATGTCTCGACATCTACGGCCTTTCCCTTCTGGGATGAACGAACGACCGCATCCAGCACCCGTTCTGTTTTGAAGGCTTCTTCAAAACTTGGTACGGGTGTTTCCTTGTTCGTAATGCACTCAACAAAGTGGTTCACCTCGTTCTGGAATTCTCTGCCTCGGGCACCATAGCGATTGGGGATGTTGAGCTCGACCCAACCGGCGTGCCGGGCCGGTCCATCTTGTGTAGAGTGCAGCACACGGCCATCGACATTGTCGTAGCTGACAGCGCCCTTTTCGGCATCGATCTCTATGCGCCAATAATCCGGATGACCGGTTGCATTACGGGGGGCCTCAAACACACCCATCGCGCCGCTCTCGAACTCCGCGCCAAACATGCAGGCATCATCGACATCGACTTTCTGCTTCTTACGAGAACCGGTCATGGTAGGCCGCTCTGATGTAAACGTCTTCATCATCCCATTAACGCGGGTGATCGTGTCTCCCATAATGAACTGGGCGAGATCTGTGATATGTGAGCCGAGAACGCCGAGAACGCCGCTGCCTGTTCTATTCTGCTCTAACCGCCATACGATAGGTGTGTTGGGATTGCTGAGCCAACTTTGCAGATAACACGCCCGGATGTGGAACACCCGACCCAGGTCCTCTCTACGCAGGAGGTCATAAGGGAACGGGAACCCTTGAAAAAACGCTTTGTATACCCCGTCATCGTCCTGACCTTCGATTTGCGGGCAGCAACCACCATGGCCTTGGCATCGGCGATACTGGCGGACATCGGTTTCTCGCATAGGACGTGCTTACCAGCTTTAATGGCGTCGATGGAGATGGGTGCATGTACGTCGTTTGGCGTGCAGACGGTTACAGCGTCCAGACCCCCCATTGCCAACAGGTCATGGTGGTTCGAAAAAATCGGCGCGTCGATACCGTGTCTATCGGAAAACGACTCCGCCGCACCTTGCGCGATATCTGCAAGTGCTACGATCTCAACATTTGGAATTGCGCTGCAGGCAAACGCGTGCGCGTTCGCGATACTCCCCGTACCGATGATACCGATACGGACTTTCTTGTCTTTCCGGGAACCAGCCATTTCATGCGCCTCGCTTGTGTTTAGGTCTGATTACTGGTTGATGATCGTGAAGATCCCTGGCAATGCATTTCAGTACGCATCAAACGCCACCTTTCCTGTGAAATTTTCCACGTGTCCCACTCCTGATCGTTGGATGAGTCAATCCCTTGCGAGCTTGCGCGCAAATGATGCCGATTGAACCGAGACACAGGCAGTCCGGTGTCATGCAGGTGAACAGATCTCGGACGTGAATAAAACACGTTTGTTCCGGAGTGTCAAAAGCACGCATTATTGATTCAGTCTGCCCGTTAGCCTAACGACCTAAACAACACTGCAACCAGTTGAAGGCTGTTCGATGCTGAGACTTGCGGCAGTTTGAAATATTCTGAATTAGTCGTGGGTCTATAGAAACAGTCAGTTTGGTTATCAAAGTCCGTCATATGAAACGAGTCGACATACATTCCGCGAGCTACGGTTGTCTCATCTTGAAGAGATGGGTCATGGCTCTCTTGGTTTCGCTGGGCCTGGCGTCCTGTGGCGGCGGAGGAGGAGGTGGCGGCGCCGGATCCGGATCCGGGAGCGACGGAAACAATAGTGATGATTGGCTGATTCCGGTCAGTCAGGTTGTCGATGGCGGGCCTGGTCGAGATGGTATCCCTGCGATCGACAATCCACTGTTTGTGCCACTCGGTGACGTCGCCATGGGCAGGCGAGAGCTGGTGGTGGGCATTAAGTCCGGTGACGAGGTAATGGCGCTACCGCATCGAATCCTGAACTGGCACGAAATAGTTAATGTGACGCTCGATAGTGAACCAGCCATCCTCAGCTATTGCCCGCTAACAGGATCAGCGATGCTCTGGCAAGGTGATGTCAATGCTGCCAATCCGACGTTTGGAGTTTCCGGACTGTTGTTCAATTCCAACCTGATATTGTTTGATCGTGCCAGCGACAGTCTCTGGTCACAGATGATGGCGCAGTCGGTGTGGGGTGAGAAAAGCTCGAATGTTCCGAGGCAATTACAGGTAATCGAGACAACCTGGCAGACCTGGCAGGATATGTATCCGGATTCATTGGTGTTGAGTGAAACGACGGGCTTCAGTCGCGATTACCAGTCTTATCCATATGGTGATTATCTAACTTCAACCAGACTCTTGTTTGACGTCAGCAGTTTTGACAATCGACTGCATCGAAAGGAACGGGTCATCGGCATCAATGAAAACGATATTAACAAGGTTTACGTCATCGACGACTTCACGCTTGACATTGAAGTCATAAATGATGACCTAAACGGATTGCCCGTAGTTGTAGTCAGCAGTTCCCGGGACAATATTGCAGCAATCTACAAACGTACCCTCGCCGATGGAACCATCCTGGAGTTCTCTGCAGTTCCGGGCGGGGCGTTGCCTCTGGCGATGCAGGACAATGAAGGTAACGAGTGGGATATATTTGGCAATGCGCTATCAGGAACCAGAGTGACTGAGCAGCTTGCCAGGACCAGTTCGTTCACCGCTTTCTGGTTTGCATGGGTGGCCTTTTTCGCAGAACCGGAAATCCATGCATTTGACTAGGCGAAGACCATGCTGAATCCAAGGCACTTTGTCGTTCTTGCCGCTAGCGTTGCTTCTCCCGGGCTCGGAGCGGCCACCTGTAGCTGTGCCGGGGTGCCATTGCTCGGCGCGATGGAGTCAACTGCGCCGGATAAGGGAAAGTGGTATCTCAGTACCACGTTTGAGGCACATGAGATAGACAAGCTCGTCAAGGGAAGTTCAACGGTACGCGATGAGACGGGAAGGGACAGGAGTTCAGAATCTCTGATGGCGGAAGTCAGCTATGGGATCAATCAGAAATGGTCGGTGTCCGCGCTGCTATCCAGGATCGGCCATGAACGACAGATTGGTGCCAACAGCAGCGTAAAGGCGTCCGGTTTTGGTGATAGCATACTGATGGTCAAATTCAGCCCATGGCATGCAGGCCTTTTTTCGCGCTATGGGCTCAGCGTTGGGCTCGGCGCAAAGATAGCGACCGGCAAAGACGACGAGACAAAGAACCAGGTTGTGCTTGCCGAGGACATGCAGCCATCCACTGGCGCTAACTCGTTTATTTTCTGGGCACATGGCAATCACACGTTCAGTCAGTCTGGTAGAACCGAAGCATACCTCGGCACGAGCTATAGCAGGAATTCGGATAACGATCGACGCTATGAATTTGGTGACGAGTTCACACTGACGCTGGGTGCCAGTCATCGCCTGGAATCTCGATGGGGATTCAACGGTTCTCTGAAATACCGCAAGACGGACCGTGACCAAAGAAACAGTACAGACATCCCCAACACGGGCGGAGAGTGGCTCGATTTCGTACCGGCAGTTCAGTATCACTTTACCGATAACCTCGCTGCAAGGTTGTCGGGACGCATTCCCGTGTGGCGTGACCTCAACGATGAGTTGCAGTTCACTACGACCTATGCGTATTCCCTGTCTGTCTCCTACGTCCTCTAATTAGAGCCCTGCCCCACGACTGTCAGTGCACCGTGATCATGCTTCCCTGAGCGTCGAGCACGACCCGAGCACGACCCTATGGCATCTTGTGCTGATCGAAAGTACCATTAGCTTTCGAAATAAGAAGAACCAAATCGTGATGGCTACTTCCATTGTCAACAGAAGTCGGCGGATATTCGTCAAGGTGCTCATGGACTTCGGTGTTCTGGCATCGCTTCCCTTCGTTTCACGACCGATAGCGGCCCGCCCACCGGAAAAAACGCGCCCCCAAGCAGATGACCTCATGGTCTACGCCGAAGGCGACCGGAAGGGACAGCTGATTCAAGCGGCCGACCTACAGATAAATGCTAAACCCATTGCTGCTTTACCCATGGAACCGGTCAGTTCTATTATTCGTGCCGGCTCGAGGCTCAACAAGGTGATGCTGGTTCGATTGGATACGGCCCGGTTGAGCAGTAAGACTGCAAAACATGGAGCCGATGGCGTACTGGCTTATTCTTCCGTCTGCACTCATACCGGTTGTGATGTCAATAGATGGAACGACACCACCTCGCGGATGGTTTGTAGCTGTCATGAATCCGAATTTGAGGTGGCTGACGCGGCGCGGGTAGTCAAAGGACCGGCACCTAAACCTCTCGCCATGCTGCCCCTCAAAGAGGTTGAGGGCCAATTGGTTGTCAAGTCCGGGTTTACCAGACGAGTTGGCTTCCAACAAATGTAACAATGACCCACTCTGACTGGAGCACGAAAATGTCTCAACGCATCATGCCCATACCCTGCATACTGATCCCCTGCCTCTTGTTAACCGTTAGTGCCCTGGCAGCCCCGCAAGAAAGACACTACTCACCCGTCACTAGTCAGCGACTGATCAATCCGGAAAGCGAGAATTGGTTGATGTATAGGGGTAGCTACAACTCCTGGGGCTACAGTGAACTGAAACAGATCAACCGAAGGAATGTCGCCCGTCTGAAACCGGTATGGGCATTCTCCACCGGCATGCGTGAAGGGCATCAAGCGCCACCCATTGTGAACGACGGTTATATGTTTATTACCACACCCCATAATCATCTGCTGGCCCTTGACGCCAAAACAGGGGACTTGCTATGGAAGTACCAGCGGGACTTACCCGAGGACCTGATGCAGATGCATCCCACCAATCGAGGCGTCGCCCTCTATGCAGATCTCGTCTTCATGGCCACGGCCGATGCCTATCTGGTTGCTCTCAGGGCCTCAGACGGACAAGTGGTGTGGGAAACCGAAGTTGCGGATTACACCAGCGGCTATTACATGACCCTGGCGCCGCTGGCGGTATCCGGGAACGTCATGGTCGGTGTCTCCGGCGGAGAATTTGGCATCAGAGGATTTGTTGCTGCATTCGATGCGGCTACAGGTAAACCCCGTTGGAAGACCTACACCATTCCCGCACCCGGAGAGTTTGGCAACGACTCGTGGCCGGGTGACACGTGGAAGACCGGTGGCGTGCCGGTTTGGATCACCGGTTCCTATGACCCTGCATTAGACCTCAGCTACTGGGGCACCGGTAACGGTGGCCCTTGGATGGGTGACACTCGCACGGGTGACAATCTCTACGCGACTTCTGTGATCGCACTCGACACCAACAGCGGTCAAATCAAAGGTTATCATCAATATCACCACAATGACTCCTGGGACTGGGACGAAGTATCTGCCCCTCTGTTGATCAACTTTCAGCGGGGCGATAGAACCATTAAGGGCCTGGTGCACCCGGGTAGAAATGGTTACCTCTGGTTCTTGGAAAGAACGCAGGATGGTATCGGATTCGTCGACACGTTGCCCTACGTCAAACAGAATGTATTTGTCAGTATCGATGCAGATACGGGTCGGCCGGAGTATGATCCAAAGCGCACACCCGGCACCAATAAGCCGGCGGAATTTTGCCCTTCGCTGTGGGGGGGTAAGGATTGGCCGCCTGCTGCCTACAACCCTGACACCAGATTACTCTACATTCCTGCCAACGATAACTTATGTGGGTCGATGGAGGGGGCGGAGGTCGAATACAGTCCCGGGCAGGTATTTATGGTCGGTGCAGAGGGAAAGAACCAACTCGTTCTGCACGAAGATGCAAAGGATCACATCGGCATACTGCAGGCTTGGGATGTGGATCAGGCACGACTCAAATGGTCGGTACCCTTCAAGAGTCACAACTGGGGTCCGGTGCTAACGACGGCTGGTGACCTGGTGTTTATGGGTGGAACCAACGATCGCTACTTCAGGGCATTCGATGCCCGTAACGGTAAGATCCTGTGGCAACAGAGAACCAATTCCGGCGTGATTGGCGTACCCACCAGCTATCAGGTGGATGATCGACAGTACATAGCAGTCTTGTCAGGTTACGGCGTCGACGCGGAGCGTGAACAATCCGGCATAAATCAGCTTAGGGGGGAATCCCACCATGTCCCTCAAGGCGGCGTCCTCTGGGTCTTCAGCCTGGACTAGTAGCCCGGCATCGCCAACCATTACACGAAGGGGAATGAACATGACTGAGAGACTCGCAGGCAAGGTTGCCATAGTCACGGGTGGTAACAGCGGCATTGGATCTGTTACGGCACATCTTTTTGCCAGAGAGGGTGCCAAGGTCGCTCTTATGGCAAGAAGAGAAGATCAGGGCAAGAATGTGGAGAAGGCCATCAGGGACGAAGGAGGCGATGCAACCTACATACAATGCGACGTATCCGACAGCAGCGCCGTAAATGCCGCCGTCGACCAGACCATCGACAGGTATGGAACGGTCAATATACTGTTCAACAACGCCGGTTACGGCTCGGGGCAGGTCTTCCCGGATGAATCTGACGACAGCTTTAACGCGATTCTGGCTGTTAACATGGGGGGTACTTTCCACATGACCCGGTCTGTCTGGCCGCACCTCATCGAGGCCGGTGGCGGCGCCATTGTCAACATGTCGTCAGTTGCGGCGCAGCGGGGATTCAGCAGGAAGATGCGCGACATTGCCGGGACGGCATCCATGTCCTACTACGCCGCCAAAGCGGGCGTTGACGCTATGACCCGATATTTGGCGGGTATGGGCGGTGAGTACAAGATCCGGGTAAACTGCGTTCGTCCCGGGCAGATCATCACACCCGGTGCCACGGGAGGCGGCAGGCTGGAACATCACGTATTCAAGGATGCATTTGACGTCTTCCAGATTCTGGATGGCCCGGGATATCCGGAAGATGTCGCCAATACCGTATTGTTCCTCGCCTGTGATGACTCCAGATTCCTGACGGGAGAGTTCATCAATATCGATGGTGGCATTGCCGCAAAACTGTAGCGGAGCGGAATTCGTAGCCCTGGCAACCGCCAAAGTCACGCAATCACTTGGTCCTGGACGCCTAGTCGGGGACGCCTAGTCGGGGACGCCTAGTCGGGGACGCCTAGTCCTCTAACCCGGCCTTGCGGAGCACATACATCATGGGGCATCAGTGGCTGAACGCCGACTGCATCAGATTGACTGCCACGAAATCCGTAAACAGGTAGAACCAGGGAGTCAGGTAGTATCCCAGCAGTACGGATAACAGCACAAAGAATCCACCGATCAGGCGCAGCGCTTCATTTACGTTCATCCAAATACTCCTCATTTCCATTTAACACATTGTATTAGATAAATCTAAAATAGTAAATACTAATATAGATATTGCTATATTAGTATATTCTGGTATACTGTGGACATGAAGAAGCCACCTGTTCTAGACGTTACCGAATTCGATCCTGAACTCATGCAGGCCAATGCCGCCGATGCAGCAAGCCTACTGAAGAATCTCGCCAACGAATCACGCCTGCAGATCCTGTGCACATTGATGGCAGGGGAAATGTCGGTGGGGCAGATCAACAAACGCATTCCACTCAGTCAATCTGCGCTATCCCAGCATCTACAAAGGCTGCGGAAGGATGGTCTGCTGGCTACCAGGCGTGAATCCCAAACCATCTATTATTCCCTCGGGAAGAGCGATGCCCTCAAGATCATCGCGGTTCTGCATGAGGTATTTTGCGAGACCCCGGGTCAATGATCAGGGACAGTTGGTGTTAAATGTCGGAGTTGACCACAATCCCCGCATACCGCCACGACTGGCTGGACCGGTTGGTCGCTGCCACTCTGACGGGTAATTTCCCAAAGCTGATTCTGGTCACCTTTCTGGCTGCGGGCGCCATTGCGTTGCTGCTGACGTCCCGGGAGGAGGAACCGCAGATCGTGGTTCCCGTCATCGACGTGTATGTCGAAGCTCCAGGGCTGGCAGCCCGGCAGGTCGAACGGCAGGTTACGACGCCCCTTGAAAAACTGCTGGCCCAGATCAAGGGTGTCGAGCACGTCTACTCGGTGTCGCGGTTTGGCGCGGCAGTGGTCACCATCCGCTTCTATGTTGGTGAGGATCGTGAGTCCGCTCTCTTCAACACCTATAACAAAATCTATTCCAACACCGATGCGGTACCTAGTGCCGTTTCCAGTTGGGTGGTAAAACCCGTTGAGATCGATGATGTCCCCATCGTCATGCTGGGGCTGTGGAGTGACAGCCCGCAACTTTACGATGACTTTCACCTGCGCAGGATGGCCGAGGAGATTGCCATCCAACTGCAGGCACTACCCGACACCAATCGGGTCTCGGTCGTTGGCGGCAGGGCACGCAGCATCCAGGTTCTGCTGAATCCCGCTGCACTGGCGGCACACCACACGGCACCACTGGACATCGTGGCGGCGCTTAGACTCACCAATCGCCGCCTTGCTGCAGGTGAGTTGTATTTCAACAACGAAGCGATCCTGCTGGAGGCAGGTGAGTTTATCGAAGACCGTGAGGCCCTGGCAGAAAAGGTCATTAACGTGATCGATGGCCGACCCGTGTACCTGAAGGATGTCGCCAGCATCGTCGATGGGCCGGCCGTCGCCGAAACCTATGAATGGCTCTCACTCGGATCCGCGCATTCGGGCAGTGAGCGGTGGCTGGATGATTACCCTCTCGTCACCCTGGCCGTGGCCAAGCAGCGTGGCGCCAATGCAGTCTGGGTAGCAGATGAAGTGCATGAACTGATGCAGGAACTGGCAACGACGCTGCTGCCCCGCGAAGTTCACATTGAGGTGCTGCGGGACTATGGTGAAACCGCAAATGAGAAGGTCAACGATCTCGCCAGCAGTCTACTCATCGCGGTCGCCACCGTTGTCCTGTTCATAGGTGTTTTTCTGGGCTGGCGCCCGGCCCTGGTGGTGGCAATCGCAATTCCCCTCTGCTATGGCGCGGCACTGGCTGTCAACATGATCAGTGGCTATACCATCAACCGCGTCACCCTCTTTGCGCTGATTCTTGCCCTTGGTCTGCTGGTGGACGATCCAATCACCGGCATCGATAACATCGAGCGATTCCATGACCGTGGCGATAGTTCACCCCTCGATTCCATCGTTAACGGGATGCGTGAGATTCGCACACCGCTTCTCATGTCGACCCTTACGATCATCGTCGCGTTTGTGCCACTGGCCTTTATCACCGGCATGATGGGGCCCTATATGGCACCCATGGCGCTCAATGTGCCGGTCACGGTGATCTTGAGTACGCTCATTGCATTTCTGATGACGCCCTGGCTGGCACACAGGTTGTTCGTTTCACGAACCGGTAGTACTGGTCGAACCGCGAGTGCAATCGAGGTAACGAAGGGGCGATACGGCCGATTAATTACGCCTGTGGTGGCGAACCGACGTAACGCAAAATGGTTTTTGGGATTGGTAGCTGTACTCTTCATTCTTGCCGTCTCACTGCCGTTATTTCGAATGGTGCCCTTGAAGTTGCTGCCATTCGACAATAAGAACGAGTTACAGATCATCGTCGATCTGCCTGAAGGAAGTACGCTGGAGTCCACCCGTGCCGTGGTGCAAGAGGTGCAGCAGGCGGCGTTGCGACTTCCTGAAGTGAAGGCGGTTGCAGCCTACGTCGGACACAGCTCCCCGATGGATTTCAATGGCATGATACGGAAATACTATTTGCGCACCGGGTCGAATCTTGCAGATTTGCGGATCACCCTTGCTGACAAGTCGATGCGCAGCCATCAGTCCCACGCCATCCTGCTCCGACTACGCCCCCTGCTGAGTGAGATCCAACGACGCCACGAGGGCAGCAAGATAAAACCGGTTGAAGTTCCACCGGGACCGCCCGTTATCAGTACCCTGGTGGCGGAAGTCTACGGCAGTGCAAGCAGTTCCTATGCGAGCCTGCGGGATGCCGCCGGCAGGGTCGCGGCGCGCCTACAACTGGAACCTGGCGTGGTCGATGTGGATGTAATGATGGAGACATCAGCGAGGCGACTGCGCTTCCTGCCGGATACCACCAAGGCAGCGTTGTCAGGGATCAGCAGCGAGGACATCGCAGCCACCATCAGTCTGGCCAATCGCGGCTATGCCGCCACCGCGCTGCAACGGCCTGACGAGATTAATCCGCTTGCCGTGGAGTTGCGGCTGCCGCAATCTCTGCGCAGTCACCCTGATCAATTGTTGGCGTTGGGAATCAGGGGACGCAGTGGAATCATCCAGGAGAAACGCGGCCGGGGCCTTGAAACGGCACCCCAACCCCTGGTCACGCTGGCGGAACTGGGCCGTTTTCTGGATCTTACCTTGGACAAGAGTATCTACCACAAGGATTTGAATCCGGTGGTTTATGTGACAGCCGAGACTGCCGGGCCGCCACCTGCGGGCATAGTCGCCGACGTCGTCGCCGACAGGACCTCCGGCAATGACTCAAACGGATTCCGGCGCAACAACTTTCTCTTTCCCGGCAGCGGCGTGGACTGGGACCTTCCACCAGACATCGAGGTGGTCTGGTCCGGGGAAGGGGAGTGGCGCATCACCCTGCGCGTATTCCGTGATATGGGGATTGCGTTCGCCTTTGCGTTGGTGGCTATATTTCTGCTGCTGCGCATACAGACGGCATCCTCCTCCTTGTCGATCATCATCATGTTGGCGATCCCACTCACCGTCATCGGACTGATGCCCGGCTTCTGGCTGCTCAACTCGTTCGGTGAACGGGAGGTGGCAGGATTTGAAGACCCAGTGCTGTTTACCGCCACGGCGATGATCGGCATGATCGCTCTGGCAGGTATCGTAGTGCGTAATTCACTCATTCTGGTGGAATTCATCAGTACTCTCAGAAGTGCCGGTGTCCCCTTGGAAGACGCGCTGATCCAGGCGGGGGCCACCCGCATTCGCTCAATCCTGCTGACGGCGGGAACCACCCTGCTGGGTAATCTGGTAATCACCCTGGATCCGGTGTTCAGCGGCCTCGCCTGGGCGGTAATCTTCGGCATCGTATCATCCACCGCATTCACTCTGCTGGTGATCCCCTGTGTCTACTACCTGGTGTTTTCGGACGACGAGGCAAATGGAGGAGTAGGTTATGAACCCTAAAAACGTGTCGGTTGTCCTCACCATGCTGGTCATGCTGTTGCTGCTGATCGCCTGGCTGGCAGGTTCGTTCGATGAAAAAATCGCCCCGGAGGTCCTCCCGATCAGGGATGCTGAATTGGATAGCGAGACGGTGCTGGTGCAGAACGTGAAACGAAAACGACGTGAAAAGGTAGCCGGAACCATCACGGCTAAACAGACTACGCTGATCTCGTCCCGGATCCTGGCACCCATAGATAGGATAGCCGTTCGTGCCGGAGACGAAGTGAAAACCGGGGACCTGCTGGTATCGTTAGATCAACGAGCACTGGTGGCACGCCGCAAACAGGCTGAACAGGCATTGAGTGGTCTCGAGGCCCGAATGCAAGAGGTGCAGGAGGAGTTCTCACGAATCGACCGACTCTTCCAGCAGCGCATGGTGTCACGAGCAGAACTCGACCGGGTCACGGCTGCGCGCGGTGAACTCAGCGCAGAATTGCAGTGTGCAGAGCAGGTCATCGAGGAAACCGACGCTGCCGTAAGTTACACTCGTATCACCGCACCGATACCAGGCAGAGTCATAGACCGCTTTCTGGATGAAGGGGACACGGTGGCACCGGGACAGAAGATCATCTCCCTTTACGATCCGGGCGCCATGCGGGTGGAGGCCAATGTTCGTGAAACGCTGGCTGTCACGCTCAGAGTAGGGGATGTGCTCAACGTGCACATCGATGCTCTGGATCTCGCAGTTGCCGTGGTGCTGGAAGAACTGGTTCCCTCTGCAGACCCCGGTGCGCGCACGTTTCTGGTAAAGGCCGCACTACCTCACGGCATAGACATCTACCCGGGTATGTATGCAGAGCTGTCCATCGAGGCGGAGGAAGTGGAGGAACTGGTCATCCCCACAGACTCCATCCATAACGTTGGACAGTTGGATTTTGTCTGGATGGTATCAGATGGCGAGAGGGTTAGACGGTTTGTTCGCCGTGGCGCCAAGGTCTCTGTCGACAACACGGTCATTATCAGTGGACTTGATGCCGGCGACAGAATCCTGCTTAACTGATCAGGTCGCAGCCCTAGAAGCGCTGTGCACGTAACGATCTCACTGCGGCGATAGTCTGGAAGTCTTTATCTCGATGCAGAAGGGTCAGATCATTTTCCAGGGCTAACTGAGCGATACAGCAATCGATGGGGCTATGGACTGTTTTGCCTCTCCTTCTGAGATCGAAGTAAATTCGCGCTGCATCCTTCCAAGTCTCAGAGGATGTCTCAATGTAGACTTGGTCGGATAGGTACTCTGAAAGCAGAGCCCATTCGAATTCATCGCGAGCCCCCTGACATAGCTCCAGTTGCGTGAATCGAGTGAAGACAAGATCATGATCACCTTCGATTGCCCTGAGTTTCTTTGCGTAGCGACCATTGCTGTCCCGCAGTACTAGAATCCAAACAGAGGTATCGACAAGGATCATCCGCGTGTCGTCCGCAGGGTTTTATGATCATAGTCGTCTCTTAGTCTGATTTGACCTGCAAGAGAGATGAGATCTTTACGCTTCCTAGTCTTGATAAGCTCTCTGAGAGCCAGGTCTACGAGTTCCCGTTTGGTTCTGACGTTGGTGAGTTGGAAGGCTTCATCTACCAGCGCATCGTCTAATTCGATATTGGTTCTCACGCTATGCACCTCATACACTATATAAGGTGTATTGTACACCAAGCTGGCACGAAATTGCAGTAGCTATCCAGCGTGCCGGGTCACGCCCGGTAGCGATCACACGCCGCCCGGCCTTTGCCCCGCACAACATGGCGGTGATTGAACCGTTTGTGCGGATGGAAACACATAGTGAAAGTATGATTCCCCCGGGGGCTGGAATAACCCATGGGCTGGTAGGGATACATCAGGGTTTGGGGTTTGGTTGGACCATAGCAAAAGAACTGAGGAATGATTCATGACTTCTGATCGATCTGTCTTCTCGACCAACGCTGTTGTCCTGCTGCTGGCCACCAGGAAGGGCGCCTGGACGCTTACCTCAGATGCGCAGAGAAGCAATTGGCAGATCGACGGACCCCTCTTCCTGGGAAACATCGTCAACCACTTTGTACTCGATCCCCGTGACCGGCAGACGATGCTGCTATCTGCCAGAACCGGACATCTAGGTCCGACGGTGTTTCGCTCCAACGACAGAGGCCGTACCTGGCGGGAAGCCGACAAACCACCGGCATTCGCACGCCCGGTTCCCACTGAAGGGGGTGATCGGGCCGGTCAACGAAGGAAATTCGAGCCCTTGGCCGGGGCCGACGAGAACCCGGGCAAAGAGATCTCCCCTCGTGCCGTCGATCATGTTTTCTGGCTGGCACCCGGGCATGCGGAAGAACGCGATGTCTGGTATGCGGGATCTTCCCCGCAAGGGCTATTCCGCTCGGAGGATGGTGGATCGACCTGGGAGCCGGTGGCGGGATTTAACGATCATCCCAATTGGGTGGATTGGACCCAGGATGGTCAGGACCAGACGCCCGACGGGGCTGTATTGCATTCTATATTGATCGATCCAAGAGATGGCCGCCACATGTATGTCGGATGCTCGGGCGGAGGGGTCTTTGAAAGTACCGACGCAGGCCGTGACTGGCAGCCCTTGAATCGTGGCTCGGTAGCAGATTTCAATCCTGATCCTGCTGTCGAATTCGGTCACGATCCCCACTGCATGCGTTATCATCCGCTCAACCCGGACATTCTCTATCAGCAAAATCACTGCGGCATCTATCGTATGGAGCGCCCCTCTTCTGAGTGGCAGCGCATCGGCGACAATATGCCAAGGGAGATTGGTGACGTCGGCTTTCCCATCGCCTTACACCCGAGAGATCCCAAAACAGTGTGGGTATTTCCAATGGATGCAACCGATGTCTGGCCGCGCACCTGCCCGAATGGTGTGCCCGCTGTGTATGGGACACGGGACAGCGGTGCAAGCTGGCAGAAGATGAACGCCGGAATGCCAACAGAACAGGCGTGGTTCACCGTGCTCCGGCAGGCCATGTCGGTGGACCAGCATGACCCGGTCGGAATCTATTTTGGCACCACCACCGGGGAACTGTGGGGAAGCACGGACGAGGGAGAGAATTGGCGCTGCCTGGCGAGTCACCTGCCGCACATCTATTCGGTGGAAGCTGTGGAATTCAGCGCATGAAGGTCATCATTCCGGATGTATTGCAATCCTACACGGATCGACAAAGGATCGTTGAAGCCGGTGGTCGAGATCTGAACGCACTGTTCGATCAGATGGATGGCCGCTTTCCCGGCATGCGATTCCGGGTTATCAACGAGCTCGATCAGCTTCGGCCCCATATCAAAGTCTTTGTAAACCGGGAACTGGTTCGGGACCTGGATACGCGTCTCGGACCGGACGACGAGATACAGATCGTCCAGGCACTGAGCGGCGGTTAGCGCGTCCGGGAGATTCGAGCCGGATCGTTCGAAGACGTTTATCTATGTTGATGATCTAACGGCAGCCGGAAATCGCTCGGCCAGGTTGGCGAGAACGTGCATCATATCCGGCCTGTCCTGCAGGACCGGCAGGCAGGGATCCTCCGCAAGCCTTTTCATTCGTGCCACAGCGTTCTTGATGGTGTATCTGTCCGCACTGAGGGACTTATTGAGTTCCCGCCAGCGAATCGGCATGGAAACCGGCGCCCCGGGCTTTGGTCGTACACAATAGGTTGAAGCGATCAGTTTACCGGTTCCGTTTTGTAGATAGTCGATATACACCTTGCCTTCCCGCTGTGAGGGAGAGCGCGTGATGGTGCAGATCTCCGGCAATTGTTCCACGACGATTCTGGCCAGCAGTTCCCCGAGAATTCTGGATTGCTGAAATGTAAATTGCCCATCCAATGGCAGCAGTATGTGTAACCCGGTCGAACCGCTGGTTTTGATGTAGCTGGGTAGTTCAATCTGGTCACACAATCTATGCAGAGCCTTGGCTACCTGGACGACATGGGCGAAGGGGGCTTCCTTCGGGTCAAGATCCATCACGCACCAGTCCGGATGTTCCAGTTTGCCAATACGGCTGTGGTGAACATGCAGCGGAAGAGTTGCCATGTTGGCGAGATAGAGTAGGGACTCTACGTTATCCACGACGAAGTAGCCGATCTCCCGCTGGGTAGTCTCACTCCACATCTTCTCGATGCGCAGCCATTTCGGGGCATACTCAGGCGCATCCTTCTGAAAGAATGATTTACCCTCGATGCCATCGGGATAACGGGTAAGTACGAGGGGTCGGTCTTTGAGCCAGGGCAACAGCCAGGGCGAAATCTCCCGGTAATAGTCGATGATGTCACCTTTGCTGTAACCCTCCTCGGGCCAGAAAATCTTGTGAAGATTGGAGAACTGGATCGTCCTCTCGGCCGACTCCTGTTCTACTTCCACTTCCGGTAATTCCGTCTCGCTGCGGACACACTCCAGTGGATCCTTATCGGAACGGTGGCGGAGGAACACCGGATGCCGCAGTTGCCCGGCGGAAGTAAACTGCTTGAATCGTACTTCACAGACCAGCGCCGGTTGCCTCCAATGATACTCGTCAGTGGATGGCGCTGAGTCTGGTGGGTCAGCGGCGCCCACATCCCGCAGTCGCTGCTGGTATTGCGACAACTCCGCCTCGTTGAGGCCGGAACCGACGCGCCCGTTGTATACGAGGGCGTTGTCCTTATACTGCCCGATCAGCAGTGAACTGATTCCCTTTCCGTTACGTTTGCAGAAATATCCCATAACAACAAAGTCATCGCTTCTATCGACTCTCACCTTGAGCCAGCTCTTGGAGCGGCCCGGCCGGTACTTTGACTCGGCCTCCTTGCCGACGACGCCCTCCAAGCCCATCCGTTCGGCTGCCTGGTACATGGCGCCACCGTCGGTCTCGACATGGTCAGTGAATCGAATGATGCCTACCTGAGGCAACAGTTGCCGCAGCAGCTTCTTTCTGGTTAGTAGGGGTTGCTGACGCAAATCGCAGTCATTCAGCGAAAGCAGGTCGAAGGCGTAGAGTGTGGCGGGCAGATTCACCAGAGAATTGGATATGCTGCTCCTTTTATGCAATCGCCCCCTGAGTTGCATGTTGGCAAAGCTGGGCAGACCGTCGCTGCCGTGAACAACTGCTTCACCGTCAATGATCAGTTGTTCAAAGGGCAGCCGAGACAACGCTTGCACAATTTCCGGGAAGGTGTCGGCTAGGTCGTTTCCGTTTCTGGAGATGATTCGGACTTTGTCTGCTTCCTTTTCACACAGCAGACGATAACCGTCATACTTGATCTCAAATAGCCAACCTTTCTTCGAGAACGGCTCACTTGCAGTGGCAAGCATGGGCTTTAGCTGAATTCCCGCTGTTTTCTTCGCTGTGACTGCAAGCTTGCTGAGTTCCTTAAGGAGGGGCTCTGCAGGATCAAGACCGCTGTTGAGAACATCCAGACTCAGTCCGCTGAATACTGATCCGTTGGGGAAGCTGTCCGTGCTGACATCGGAACTGTATTCATCCCTCTCCTTGATAAACAGCCAGTCCTTTTCACCACTTTTCATTCTGACCAGGGTCCACATCCCGTGAAGCTTGTGTCCCCGCAGTTCGAACAGCAGTTTGCCTTTCTCCAATCCAGCCAGAGGATCACCCTTGCAGTGCCAGGAGCCGCGGTCCCAGACGATGGTCCAGCCGGCACCATAGTTACCTTCCGGAATGTGGCCTTCGAACTCGCCATATTCCAGGGGATGGTCCTCGACCCGAGCTGCGAATCGCTTCTCCTGCATATTGGGAGACGGACCCTTGGGTATGGCCCATGACCTGAGTACCCCGTCCATTTCCAGGCGCAGGTCGTAATGGGTGTTGCGGGCAGCATGGTGATGGATCATAAAGCGCTTGCCGCCCACCATGCTCTGGGGCACCGGCTCAACCGTCGAGCCGAAGGGTTCCGGCGTCGAGTCGGCATTGCGTTTGGCCCGGTAGGACTGCAGCGGGTCCTGATCTTTCCTTTTCATTAAGATTCGCTCGCCGTGAATCATGCCAATTCTATAGTAAAGAATTGTATTGACAAAATTTGCCCGTGTCACATAGTTTGCGTCCTTTTCCTTATCGACAGGAGCGCGATCATGGCAGCCAGAGCTACCGGTTCCGGGGTGATCTCATTTGGGATGGTGTCGATTCCAATCAAGCTTTATTCCACTGTCGATTCTACAAAATCTATACGATTCAATATGTTACGGAAGGACGGTAGTCGTCTGAAGCAACAGTATATTGCTGAAGCGGACGATAAGCTGGTGCCGCGGGAAGATCGCGTCAAGGGCTATGAATTTTCCAAGGGTCAGTATGTGCTGTTCTCTGATGAAGAGATGAAATCTATGGATGTCAAATCAACCAACGAGATTGAGATCCATGAGTTTATCCCCGCCGACATGATTAGTGCCACCTACGTCGAAAAGGTCAACTATCTGGGACCCGATAAAGGCGCTGCCAGGTCCTACCACTTGCTCGCCGAAGCCATGCGCAAGACCGGTAAGTCGGCGTTGGCGAAATATGCGGCCCGGGGCAAATGCTATCTGGTGTTGATCCACCCGATAGACGATGGATTGATCATGATTCAACTCCGCCATCAGGAAGAGCTGCGCATGTTCAGTGATGTAGAGGTGCCTCCGGCAGATATCCAGTCGGCGGAACTGGATCTGGCCATCCAACTGGTGGAGCAGGTATCGTCGGATGAATTCAATCCGGAGAATTATCGTGACGAAATACGCCATCACATGCTGGAGATGATCGATCGGAAGGTGAACGGGCAGGAAATCGTAATGGCGCCGGAAGAGCACGCCGAGAGCAAGATCATCGATATTATGGAAGCCTTGAAGGCCAGCCTTAAGACGGAGGCAAAAGCAGCCCCAAAAAAAGCCAAAAGGGCGCCCAAGCGACAAGCGGGCGGCAGGAAAAAAGCTAGCCGCTAAACTCCCACCCTCATTTTCCCAACCAGCCAGGGCGCCTAGCCCCATGCTTGCACACCGTCCTGGAAAGGCCACTGAAAGACCGAACCTTCGCAGTCGGGATGCTGCGTATGGATAAGCACTTCGGGGCTTGTCAATAACGACGATTCCTGACGCCACAAGCTCTCAAGAAATGATTAACCGCAATAGTCCTGGCGTTAGTGCGACGGTGGAGGTCAGGTAGGAGGAGTGATTGCCAGGACTGTCGGAGGCAGGGATGCCGATCCGGATGCGGCCCAGCAGAGCGTACATGGATGTATTTACTGGGCCGCATGCGGAGCGGGTCCGGGCAATGACTCCTCCTATCTGACCAATTGCTGAATAAGATGATTAGAAAAGCAGAGCCTACAAAACGTAACGACCGGCCGACATGTAACCCAGCATTGATTCTGACACATTGCTGGGATCCCAGGTTCCCGACCTCAAGCGAAACGACTCCCAGCGACCCTTCGGCACGGTGTGCAACCTTCGGTTCCGGCGCCCCAAGAAGCTGGCTACTCCGCGGCGCAACTGGATTCTTCCAGGTGCCACCTACCGGTCTGATGCACCAGAATGCAGTCGGACCCGTTGATCACCAAACGAAACTGCTGCGGTCGCTCCAGCTGCAATCCCGTTAGTTGCCTGTTCTGCAAATCCCGGGGTGGATTGCGTTCCAGGGTCAACAAGCTGTTGTGAGTCAGGGCATCGTCTGCAAGGGTGATCCGAATTCCGTTTAGCGCAGTCGACACGACGTGCAACAACTCGGCACGACTTTCGACCGAGTGTTGTGTAATTACAGCAGGAATGTCTTTTGCAGTAGACAGGGCGTGACCGGCGGATGCGATCAGAACGACACCCATCACCAAGGCCGCTTGACTCTTCACGTTAACGCCTTCCCATGATGCGGTTTGTCAACCAGGGTGACTTGTGTATATGGCCATCGACGGCGGACAGGTCGACCTTCGCTCTCAGAAGCGTGCGGTCTGATAGGCCCGACGGTGATGGACAACTCTGATCTATGCGATAGGCGAGGGCAGCCGAGAGCCGGGCCTCGTCACGATCGCCTAGCGCATGAGTGAAGTCGTCAGCGACGGAGCAGCCGGGAATCGGTGTTCCTTCTATTTCCACGACGTTTTCAGGTGAGAATCCGTCGGTATAGTCACCGAATCCTTTTGCATTGACACCCTTGAACTGTATCGAAAAATAACTGGTTCCGCAGTTGGCACCTTCATAAAAGCCGTACGGCTTGCCGCAGGTAGTCGAGCCAATCTGGATGACTTCGACGTCTACGCCGCGCAGGCCGTTAATGAATGCTTCGCTTGCCGAGCAAGTTCCCGGGCCGGTCAGGACAAAGACGCGGGACAGATCCAGAGTTGGCAGATTCTGTCCGCCAGGGGCTGAGAATCCCAGCGCAGTTGTGTGGAAAGGAGTAGGCTGCAGCAGTCTGCCGGTCACTGGATTGAATACGGTGTGTTTGTCATTCAAGCGGAGTTCATCGAAGGTTTGTCCGGCGGTTGGCCCGGCACCTGCCACCATGTAAGCCAGTTCGTTTGCGATATCGAGGAATCCTCCGCTGTTGTAACGCAGGTCTACTACGAGATCCGTAATGTCAGCTCCGAGCAGAGAGTCGACCGCATCCATGAGTTGCTGTTCGGACGTGGCGATGTGGTCGTTGAAGAGCATGTAGCCAACGGCGCCTGACGAAGTGGCTACCGTGTCCACATTCTGTACCGGCACAGAGGTTATCGTTGCGGATACCATCGAGAAGGAACGGGACGTCGAAGATCCCAGGTCCTGCACTGTGAATTCATGACTTTCACCCGGTTCCGACGGGAATAGACCCGCATTCAATACCGCAACACTTGCATCATCGCTGGCCTCCACCATGTCGACACCATCGATCGCAAGGATGCTGGCGCCACGCGCTAGATTGACTGGGCCGGTGGTTGCGGGCGAATTTGGTTCGGTGTAGGCAACCACGACCTGACGCGGCGGCGAGGCCGCGATAACCGAAAACGTTGCGCCATAGCCAGCCGAGACACCGGATTGGGAGAGCGCATGCCACTCTTCGGTGCTCAGGCTAAAGTGAAACCTGTCTTTTGGGTTGCCGGATGGTGTTATCTCGGAAGTCTTAAGTACTTCGAAATACTCAGCTGTCGTAAAGTCCGCTGGATTTTGGTCGACGATTTCGTCATACCAAAGATATAGGTCGTTACTCCATGACCTCAGCCAATTGTTTTCATCGAGTGTTGTGCCCGTAACATCGGGGAACTGCCCGCCTGTGCGTGGATCTGTGCCGGTACGCGGTACAACGCATCGGTTTTCAAAGTTCACTGCCGGTTCAAATACGTCAGGTACCCAGACTGCTGAGTTGCCATCGCTATTCGACGGTGGATTGTTGTCCGATGAGACTGCCGGGGCGCCGCCGCCACGCCCACATCCAGCCACGACCAGAATTGCCGCTGTTAGCAGCGTCTGGCGGCTAATTCTGTAAAGTAGAACGCTTGAGGATGGCATGGTTCCCATGGAGTCAATAGCTATGCCAATTTGACCGCGGTCCTGGCACATTGTTTCCGGGCCAATCTCTCTGCCGATGAGCGGCACGGATACATTCTTATTGCTACAGATTACCATAGCCACTGCTATTCGACCCTTGTGGCAGGGCGAGAAATAAAGGCATGGCTTGGCTTGGCAAGGTGCTCGGCGCTGGAGCAGGTTACCTGCTCGGAGGACCATTGGGTGCGATACTGGGCGCTGCATTCGGCCACCAGGCCATGGACAACGCGCCGCGCAGTTTCTATGGCGTACCCATGTCCGAAATGGAGGTAAAGAACAGCGTTTTCTTTGTGGCAATCTTTTCCATGTTGGGAAAATTGGCCCAGGCTGACGAAGTCGTTACGGAAGACGAGATAGACACTGTAAAACAGATTGTGAGCGAACGATTCCATTTGTCAGCGGGAGCAGAACAGTTCGCTATCGAAACATTCAATAATGCCATACATTCTGAGATTTCCTTTCAGCAATACGCAGATCAGTTTTATGACTCCTTTCGCAATGAACCGGAGATCCTGACGTCGATGCTGGAGCTGTTGCTGGTGGTGGCCCACGCGGACAGTCACTACCACGAGAAGGAGGAGGAGCTGATCGAGTCTGCTGCCGGCATCTTTGGCCTGAGCGATGCATATCAGCATATTCTCGGCAGCTTGAACGGTTCACCCGGTGATATCGATCGATGTTACGAGATCCTCGGATGCAGCCCCGAAGATGATCTGCCGACGGTAAAGAAAAAGTACCGGGAACTGGCCATGCAATTTCACCCCGATAGAATCCAGTCCAAAGGATTGCCAAAGGAATTTATGCAATTCGCGACGGACAGATTTCAAGAGATACAGGAAGCCTTCGAGATCGTATCCAGGAATCTAACCGACTAACACGTTCCCTTATGATTAGCTTGCCAACAGTAACGGAAATGAAGAAATACCTTGTACCTGCCTTGATAGTGGCGGGCGGTCTTGGCGTTGCTTTGCTGTTGTCGTTGGCAACTCCCGAACCCGAACAAAAGACCCCGGAACGGCCGGTACTCCTGGTGGACGCAATAAGAGCCGTTAGCCGCTCGGCGGATACTGTCGTCAGGACCCAAGGCACTGTCAGTGCAACAACCAGGACCGTGCTCGTGTCTGAAGTGACCGGCATTATCACCGATAGTTCTCCTGCCTTTGTGGTTGGCGGCTACTTTAAGAAAGGTGATCTGTTGGTAAAGATCGATGACAGAAACTACATAGCAGAGGTGAAGAGAGCGGAAGCGGCAGTGGCATCTGCCAAAACTCAACTCGCTAAAGAGAGCGGGCTGGCTGAATATGCACTGGACGATTGGGAGAGGGCGAATCAATCGGTCACCAATACGACACTTGCCTCCGATCTGACCCTTCGAAAGCCCCAGTTGATAGAAGCGCAGGCGAACCTGGAATTTGCTGAGGCGGATCTGCTCAAGAAACAGGACGACCTGCTACGAACTGAGATACGCGGACCATTCGACGGCATCATCGAGGAGAAGAACGTCGACTTGGGTCAATTTGTCACCACCGGAACCAACTTGGGTATCACGTTTGGGATTGAATCGGTCGAGGTCCGCCTGCCCATTTCAATTCCTGAATTGGATTACCTTGAATTACCGGATCCATTGCATCCGGACCGCACCGACAAGCTGAACGTGACGCTGTCAACGGTTGTTGGTGAGTCCAAGAAATCGTGGCAGGGGAAAATCGTTAGAACGGAAGCCGTTCTGGACAAAAAGAGCCGGGTTCTCTATGTCGTCGCACGGGTCGCACATCCCTACCTGAGGGGTCCGGACGGGTGGGATGCCCCTCTGCGAATTGGCACCTTCGTGGATGCAGTGATTGAAGGCAAGCTGCTCGAAGATGTAGTAGTCGTTCCGCGCAGTTCCCTTCGTCCTGGTAATCAGGTCTGGATAATCGATGAAGAGCAGCAACTGCGCATGCAGGACATTGACGTTGTGCGAGCAGATGAGAAATCGCTGTATGTCTCGTCCGGAGTGAGTGATGGACAACTGATCTGTATCACCTCCCTGGAGAACCCGCTGCCCGGCACTCAAGTACAGTACACCCTTGTGGACACGCCCGCTCAGCAGGCGGCTATCAATGAGTGATGCCACCCCTTCGACGAGTGATGCCACCCATCACGGCATAATCGCCTGGTTCGCTCGCAATGGCGTAGCAGCAAACCTGCTGATGGGTATCATCATCGTGGTTGGTTTTATCTCCGCTGCATCCATCCGCACCCAGGCGTTGCCGGATCAGGAACTCGACAGGGTTACCGTGGAAGTTGCCTATCCAGGCGCGTCACCGGCAGAGGTGGAAACGGGAATCGTTGTACTGATCGAAGACGCGCTACGCGAGATACAAGGGATCAGCGAATTTCAGTCCTTCTCCTTCGAGGGAGTGGGCAGGATCAATGTCGATGTGGATTCCGACTTCGAAGTTCAGTCATTGATGGATGAAGTGAAACTTGCCGTCGATCGAATACCAAATTTCCCCAACGAAATAGAACAGCCGCGCATTTACAAGAATCAAGTGAGCAGCACGGTGGTGTATGTTCAGTTGTTCGGCAATCTGAACGACAGAGAGCTAAAGGAACTGGCCATTCGCGTGCGGGATGAGATCCAGAGTCTACCCACTGTAACAGCTGCAAGAGTGTTCGGAGATAAGCCCTATGAGGTCAGTATAGAGTTTAGGAAATCGGTGTTGCAGCACTATGGGTTGACCCTGCAGCAGGTGGCCAGTGCCATCAGAAAATCTTCTCTGGACCTGCCGGCAGGCTCCATTAAGACAGATTCCGGAGACATTCTGCTGCGAACTCAGGGTCAGGCCTATGTGCAGAGTGATTTCGATGCCATTCCGCTCTTAGTGGACCCGAGTGGCGTGCGACTGACCCTCGGGGATATTGCAGAAGTTACCGACGGTTTCGCAGAGGTGGACGTCTCTCTGCTGTTTGACAGTAAGCCAAGTGTAGGCATTGCCGTGGATGCCGTGGGTGACCAGAATGCGCTGACAATATCCAAGGAAGTAAGGAATTATGTTGCCCAGAAAGAGATGCTGCTGCCGGACGGCGTCAGTATCGCTGTGTGGGCGGACATTTCATTCTACCTTGATTCCACACTGCAGATGATGAGCGACAATCTTGCCTACGGTGTTGTGCTGGTGCTGATCGTGCTGGGTATCTTCTTGCGGCTGGAACTGGCGTTCTGGGTAATTATCGGATTGCCGATCTGTTTTTTGGGCGCGGTTACCTTGATGCCGTTTGCAGAAATCAGTGTCAATATCATCAGTCTGTTCGGATTCATTCTGGTACTCGGAATCGTCGTCGATGATGCCATTATCATCGGTGAGAGTGCACAGTCCTATGGCGAACGGGAAGGCCATTCAACCGAAAGCGTCATCAGGGGCGCTCAGCGGGTAGCCATGCCGGCCACCTTCGGTGTATTGACTACCATCGCTGCATTCATCCCCATGTTGATGATGGAGGGTCAGGTGGCTACTACAGCGGCAGCGATCGGTGGTGTGGTGGTACTTTGCCTAATCTTTTCTCTGGTTGAATCGAAACTCATTCTCCCGGCCCACTTGGCACATATGGCCCCTATGCCGGCCGTCAATAGTAACGATCTGAGTGGGTGGCGTCTGCTGCAATGGAAGTTTGATGCTGCCTTTAAGAGGATGGTCGAGGAACGCTATAAACCGTTCCTGATCTACGCTGTCAGGCACCGCTATAATACCGTGGCTATCTTTGTCGCTGCCCTCCTTGTCGCCGTCGGGGTGGTTGCCAGTCCGTTAATACAGGTCGTGCTGTTTCCTCAGCTTCCCAGTGACTTTATTTCGGCATCAGTCGATATCGTGGATGGTGCACCCACCTCCCAGACTGAAAAGATAGTCAGGGAAATGGCGAATCGAATCAGGGAGATAGACGATGAATATGGTGAAGACGAGAAATTCCTGAAACACATGTTCGAGCGTGTCAGTGGCTCGAACGGGGGCGTTTTTGTCGAGTTGAGTAAGGGTGAAGACAGAGAGGTCAATGCGGTCGAGATAGCCGATGAATGGCGGCAAAGAGTCGGCGCCATTGCCGGGACCAAAAGCCTGCAGATAGTCGGTTCCACCGCCATAGGGGGAGGGACGACTTTCAACTTTCAATTGCTGAGCAATAGTCCGGATCAACTCAAAGATGCTGCCTTGGACTTGCAGGCGATGCTGCGTACGTACGACGGCGTATACGATATTGAAAGCAGCAGTGCCAGTGGTTCACAGGAGATCAGCCTCGTCATAAAACCCTCTGCAGAAGTGTTGGGGTTGACGCTGGACGATCTGGCCCGGCAGGTACGAGCAGCGTTTTATGGCATCGAAGCCCAGCGGATTCAAAGAGGCACGCAGGAAGTGAGGATCATGGTGCGCTATTCCCGTGAGGAGAGAATCTCCATCGGCAATCTCGAATCCATGTATATCCGAACCGCCGATGGTGCCGAGGTACCCTTCAAATCCGTAGCTGATGCCCGCTTGCAGGAAAGCTATTCCAGCATCGTTCGCAACAACGGTAAACGATCCGCCGTGATCTCAGCAAATGCGGATCTGACCAAGGTGGAACCGGGTCTGGTGGTATCCTCCGTGGCAGACAAGTTCGGAGCCATTCTGGCGCAGAAGTATCCTGAAGTAGAACTCTCTCTGGGTGGCGCCAGTCGTGAACAGGTGGAGTTTATGGAACGGCTTGCCTACCTGGCCTTGCTGACGCTTTTTGTAATCTATGCACTGATGGCCATTCCACTCAAGTCCTACCTGCAACCCATGATCATCATGGGCGTAATTCCCTTCGGCATGATCGGTGCAGTGGTTGGGCATATCCTGGTGGGCATTCCCTTCAGTTTTCTCTCCCTGTTCGGGATCGTTGCGCTGTCCGGCGTGGTGGTCAACGACAGTATCATCATGGTCGATTTCGTTAACACCGGCGTGGAGGAGGGAGACGACCTGGAGACGGCCGCCGTCAATGCAGGGACCCATCGAATCAGAGCGATCCTGCTGACCTCCCTGACGACTTTCTTCGGTCTGCTACCAATGCTGCTGGAAGAAAGTTTGGCGGCTCAGAGCGTGCTGCCCATGGCGGTGTCGTTGGGCTTTGGCATTCTGTTTGCTACGGTGATTACGCTGTTTCTGATACCTTGCCTGTATGTCATCCTGGTCGATGTGGATCGCAGCCGCATACAATTGTCTCACCACACCTATGAAACCATCCTGGCGGGAGGTGCCGACGGTATCTTGAAGCTTGCCAGTCCCAAGAAGCAGTGAGGTCCCTAGCGCAGTGTGCTACGTCTGCACGATTTTCTGTGCATTCTTAGTAAAGTTCTCGGCAGCTTTTTCGTCATCGATGATCCTGTCCAGTCTGGCAGGTACTTCGATCCCTCTCTGGCAGGCGGGCCTCAGACGCATGGCGTCGCGCCACCGTTTGAGATTGTCGAGTCCATCGGCGGAAACTCCCGACCACTTGTAGGTCCGTACCCAGCACCAGTTGGCGATATCGGCGATGGAGTAATCGTCCGCCAGCCATTCACTCTCGGAAAGGCGCCGCTCCAATACTTCAAACAGGCGGCGGGTCTCGTTCTGGTAGCGGCTGATGGCCGGTTGAATCTTTTCCGGGAAATAGCGGAAGAATACATTAGCCTGTCCCATCATGGGACCGATGCCGCCCATCTGAAACATCAACCATTGAATAACTCTGGAGCGCCCCTTGGGATCCGTTGGCAGCAGTCGACCGGTTTTCTCCGCCAGATAGATCATCAGGGCGCCGGTTTCGAAGACCGCGAAGTTATCCTCGTCCCGATCAACGATCGCCGGAATCCGACCGTTTGGATTGATCTTCAGAAACGACTCCTGGTGCTGGTCACCCTTACCGAGATCGAGGGCATGTACCTCATAGGGCAGATCCAGCTCTTCGAGCGTGACGGACGCTTTCCAACCGTTCGGAGTTGATGCTGTGTATAGATCGATCATGACGACTCCCCGTCTTAAAGTGATGAGCGGATTGCACCCAGCCAGGGGTCAGTCCTGGCCAGTGCCCGATTTCCACAGACGCTATTGTAGAGGTTGCCATCGGATCTAGCGAGGATGAAGGGATGGGCCGGGTATTTCCGGATTGTCAGACTGCTTCATGGGTGGGTGAATGGGCGGATTCATGGATTGCCTTCCAGGCAATCTTCAGTTAGCTTCTGATACCAGACTCGCTATTCGGAGAAATGACATGGCTCAGGAAGGAAGACTAACTGCGGACAAATTCGGATATAACACACCCGTTGACGCGCCCCTCTACGCAAAACCACCGATCGATTACCGTGATGTGCATGCCATATCGGTCACATACGAGACCGATCTGGATGCAGCCCTCGATTTGCTGCCGGAAGGTCTTGTCATCGAGCCGCCGGCATTGGCGACGCTGCTGTTCATCAATTATCCCTTCAGTACCCTCGGTCCCTATGATGAGACCATCCTGGCGCTCTCCTGTGTATTCGAAGGAACGCCGAGATCTTACATAGCCCATATCGTAGTGAACAGCGAGATGCCCATGGCGGCGGGACGGGAGATTTGGGGATTTCCCAAGAAACTAGCCGACATCACGATCGAGACGGGTGCAGCCACCGATCTGCTGTCGGCAAGAATGCAGCGACCGACGGGACATACGATCTGCAGCGCCGGAATCAGACCTGAAACTCCGCTGCAAGTGTCTGCAGAACCACAGGAGGGCCATTCACTGTCCCTGCGACTGATTCCAAGCCCGGTGGAGGGCGCCAAACCGTCTCTGGCTGAACTGGTTGAAACCCACTCCGTCACCACCATGAAACAGTCGTGGTCCGGCCCGGGTTGGGTGGAGTTCCATTCTCACTCACAGGTGGACCCATGGCACAAGCTGAAGGTGAAGGAGGTGGTCGCTGCCAACTATCGCATTAACGACATGATCCTGGGGTTTGGCCGGGTGGTGCGAACCTATTGAGACGACCTCGCGGGAGAATTCGACATGTACAGACTGACTTACCTGCTGCGGCGCAATCCTGAATACTCCTTCGAGGATTTCCAGCAACACTGGCGAGAAGTCCACGGTCCGCTGGTAGCGCAACACGCTACAGCACTGAAAATCGTGCGCCATGTTCAGGTGCACAACGTGGCGAATCCGGATGATGAAAAGCCGGCCCCGGCAAACTCTCCCCGCGGCCAGATGCTCAAACCCTACGACGGCGTAGAGGAAGTCTGGTTTCGCCACCGGGATGATGTGGTGCAGTCGCTGCAATCCAGCGAGGGTCAGGCAGCCCAGGCAGAACTACTGGCAGATGAGCAGAAATTCATCGATCTGAAGCACTCGCCCGGCTGGTATTGCTATGAACTCCCCCAGATCAACCCGACTCCGGAAAATGTAATTGCTGCCCCGGGAGTCCCCATCTACAAGACGTTCTATGTGTTCAACCATCATGCCAGCCAAACACTGCAGGAAGCGCAGCTCTACTGGCGTATGTATCACGGTCCCCTGGTACGCAGTTTCGGCCAGGCCATTCGGGCACTGCGCTATGTTCAGGTGCACCGGTTGGACGATGACATGAACGAGACCTTTGCCGCAGCGAGGGGCACCGAGGACGCACCGTTCTGCGGCCACGCGGAACTCTGGCACGATCGCTCATCATCTGCCGCGGCAACCCCGGAGGCGATCGCCGCAGGCCAGGCGCTGGCAGAGGACGAGAGTCTGTTTATAGACTTTTCCCGTTCCTCCATCTGGTACGGGAAGGAGCATGTCCTGGTGGACAGGCGTTGACGGACTGAGATACAGCCTTCAGGAGACACCCCTTTCTTTGTCCTGCCAGTTCGGTTTCGCGCCGGATCGTCGTGCCAACGACGGAGTGACAAATATGCGTAAACGCTTCGGTTTTGCACCGGATAGTCATGCCAACGACAGAGTGACGAATACGCGCAAACGCTTCGGTTTCGCGCCGGATCGTCATGCCAACGACAGAGTCACAAATATGCGTAATCGCTTCGGTTTCGCACCGGATCGTCATGCCAACGATAGAGTGACAAATATGCACAAACGCTTCGCTCACATCGCGGTTCTTTTTGTTTGTATCTGGACAGCGTCGGTGAGTTCTGCGCCATCGGAATTCGAATCAGCTTCCAGCGTTGCTGAAACGCGCCACCAGCTCAGCGTGCTAAAAAAGGACGATATCTGGTGGGTCGTGAACGGCAGGGACATGGCGTGGAACTTCAAAAACCTGCATCGCATGTATGCAACGGTCAACGTCTACCGGGAGGGCCCGGTCCGTGAACTCACCTACAGCCTGATGCCGGAAATCAGCGCTTTCCGAGTGGATACACCAAACGGACCCATGGGCTACCTGGATTTTCTCGACAGTGAATTCTCAACCACGATGGGCATGGTCATTCTGCATAAGGGTAAGATCGTCTTTGAACACTACCCGCGCATGCAGTCTTACGAAAAACCCATCTACTGGTCGGTAACCAAGGTATTCGTTTCCGCCCTGGTCGCCATTCTGGAAGATGACGACTTGATCGATGTCAGCGCACCGATCGACCGCTATATACCGGAGTTGAAGGATTCCGATTTCTCCGGCATCAGGATCCGTAATATTCTCGATATGGCCACCGGCATCGACTGCCCCGAAGAGTATGAAGACAAGAACTCCTGCTATTACCGCTATTCGGTCACGGTCGGCGATGGCTACTGGGACGAGAAGTCTCCCGACAACCCCTACACCATGATCGCCAAGCTGAAAGTTGGGCACCATGCCCCGCAGGGCACCTCATTCTCGTACTCGGGCGTTAATACCTTCGTGCTGGCCTGGCTGGTGGAGAAGGTAGCCGGAATGCCCTTTCAGGATGCCCTGAGCCGCTACATCTGGAGCCGCATGGGAGCGGAAAGCGATGCAGCGTTCCTGGCACCACGCTTCGGTGTACCAATCACCCATGGCGGCCTGTTAGCGCGGTTGCGAGACGTGGCGCGATTCGGCTTGTTGTATACCCCCAGTTACAAAGTCGTCAGCGACGATAAGATCATCTCCAATCGCCATGTGGAATTGATTAGCAATGGCGGCAATCCGGATTTGCTGGCCAATGCCAGGTACCGGTCTTTAGCCAGCGACCGGGTCAAACACAATGTCTACCAGTGGGACAGGGTCTTCACCAATAACGATTTCTTTAAGGGTGGCTGGGCGGGTCAGGGCCTGCTTGTGAATCCGGATCGTGACTTGGTGGCGGTGTATACGGGATATTTCAAAGACGATGCTCACAGCGAAACACCACCCCTGTCGATGCTGCGCAAGGTGCTGGAAGGCGTCTTTGCCAAGAACCTATAGATCAGCGGCGTGCACCATATTCGCACCGGCATCTGCCATGGCCTCTATGGCATTTGCCGCGTCGCCGGTCTGCCCTTCGACACCACGCACTCCTTCGAGGATCACATCGACTGCATATCCGAGTTGCAGTGCATCCAGTACAGTTGCCTTGATGCAGTAGTCGGTCGCCAGTCCCATTACCGTAATGCCGGTCACCCCTGCGTCCGTCAAGAACTCATCAAGGCCCGTCGCCAAGCGATGGCCGTTGTCGAAGAAGCCACTGTAGCTGTCGACTCCGCTGTCGGTCCCTTTCTGGAAAACGCGTTCGACCCGCGCCATGTCCAGCTCTGCAACAAACGCGGCACCTTCGCTATGCTGCACGCAGTGATCGGGCCAGAGGATCTGTTGGATCCCGTTTAGGTCGATAAAATCACCTACCTGACCCTCGGGATATTGGCTGGCAAAGGAACCGTGGTTCGCCGGATGCCAGTCCTGTGTCGCCACAATCCGGTCGAAGCGACCCATGATCCGGTTGGCGATCGGCACGACGAGTTCCCCTTGCGGAACCGCCAGCGCGCCACCGCTAACAAAATCGTTCTGAATATCCACCAGCACCAGAGTTTTGTTCATTGGATTACTAAACCTCAAAGTTAAAGCCTTGTTTCTTCATACGATCATACTTTTCCTTGCTGAATCGGTACAGCCGGGCCGCCCGGTGAGCCACATCTGTCTCGGTCTGAGCAAGTTCCTGCAGAATTCCCATATTGAGGATCTTCTTGCGAAAGTTTCTTTTGTCCAATGCACGGCCGAGGATCTTCTCATACAAACGCTGCAGTTCTCTAACGGGGAACTTTCGCGGCAACAACTCAAAACCGATCGGCTGATATCTTATCTTTCCCCGCAATCTCTCACATGCCAGCTCGAGAATCTTAGCATGATCGAAAGCAAGCCGTGGCACTTCGGTCAATCCGAACCAGGCAACGCCTCTCGCATCCGTCGAGGCCCGAACGGGGTGCTCTGACAGGTTAACGAGAGCGTAGTAGGCTGCGGTGATGACATGTTCCTGTGGATTGCGATCCGGGCTGCTGAAGGTGTATAGCTGTTCCAGAAACACCTGCCTCAGCCCGGTCTCCTCGGCAAGTTCACGACGGGCCGTGTCTTCCAGGGATTCGCCCACTCTGGCAAGACCGCCCGGTAGCCCCCACCGCCCCTTAAACGGCTCAAGAGCACGTTTGATCAGGAGGATTTTGAGATCCTCGGCGTCCAGACCGAACACCACACAGTCCGTGCTAAGGGCAGGGCGCGCATGTGCATAGGTGAAAGGCATTGGCGACCTATGGAGGTGAAGATGCTGAGACAGTGCTTGCCAGCTTGTTCTTCTGCTTCTCCAGTCCCTCTTCGAGACCACACGGATATCTTTGTGATCCGCTCCTGACGCTTTCATCGATACCAAGCAGTTGAGTGCCTGCCTGTCGTTGGATCTCTGCCAGCTCTGGCATCTTGTACACCGACCGGCCAGCGCGGAATACCGGCACCAGCAGCTCCTCGTACTGGTCGTTGACGCGCATGGTCATGTTTCCCTCGCCGCCCAGAAAATCCACGATAGTAGCTGCATCCGGTACAAGCAGCCTGTCGTCGTAGATCATATCTGCGACGAAGCTTTGCTGCCTGCTGTATCGTCTGACCTGCAGAATACCGGGGATGGAAGATTTGCTGTTGTCCTCCGATAGCTTCATCTTGTACTGCCAGGCCTCTCCTGGCTGACGGATTGCCGCCAGCTTGTACACGCCGCCGAGGGCAGGTTCGTCATAGGCGGTCACCAATCTCGTGCCGACGCCCCAGACGGCAATGGGAGCGCCTCGCTGCTTCAGTTGGGCAATGGCATGTTCGTCCAGATCGTTGCTGGCGACGATGACGGCGTCCTTGAAATCAGCGTCATCCAGTAGTTTCCTGGCTTCGATACTCAGTTCAGCAAGATCGCCCGAGTCCAGTCGAATGCCGACCATTTCATAGCCGGTCTTGCGAAGCTGCCGACCTTGGGCAATGGCGTTCTTGACCCCTGCAAGGCTGTCATAGGTGTCCACCAGAAACACACAGTTGTTGGGCATCGCCTCGGCATAGGCCTTGAATGCAGTCGGTTCGTCCGCAAACGCCATAATCCAGCTGTGGGCGTGTGTACCCCTGACCGGAATTCCCAGCAGACGCCCTGCGAGGACGTTAGAGGTGGCGGCACAACCCCCAATATAAGCTGCCCGCGAGGCGCTGATCGATCCATCGATGCCCTGCGCACGACGCAGGCCAAAATCCAGGACCTGGTCCCCTTTAGCAACCTGGCAGATGCGAGCAGCTTTGGTAGCGATCAGCGTCTGAAAATTGATCATGTTGAGTAGCGGTGTCTCCAGCAGTTGGCAGGCGAGCAACGGGCCCGTCACCCTCAGCAACGGTTCCTGTGGGAATACCACGGTACCTTCAGGGATTGCGTCGATCTCGATCTTGAGGTCCAGATTGCGCAGATAGGCAAAGAACGGTTCCTCAAACAGGGCTTTGCCGTCGTTCCCCGTGAGCGTACGCAGGTAGGTTATGTCCTCTTCGTCAAAGGCAAACGACTGTAGAAAGTCGATGACATACTCCAAACCGGCGCAGATGGCATATCCGCCCGCGAATGGGTTACGACGGAAGAACAGGTGAAATACCGCTTCATCGTCGGCCCGACCACGCTGCCAATATCCATATGCCATCGTCAGCTGATACAGATCCGTCAGCAGAGCCAGTGATGGTCGGTACAGGTCAGTGACAATACTCATCCTCAACCCTCGGTTCTTAGTGTAGATTAGACACTAAGTAACTTGATTGCAAGAGGTCATTACCGACATTACTGAACGAGGCAAGTGAGAGCCAGATTGCTGGGGATCCTGGGTGGGATGGGCGATGGAGTTGGACTGATTGTACAGGTGGGACATGAGCTGGGTGTCAGCTTTTTTCTCCCACTTGTGAATCTGAGATATACGCTTTGAATTCGCCTGCGTCGAAAAACGACCCATGACAGGTGCGGCAGTACTCGTATTTCAGGTAGGGTTCCTCCTGTTCTACCTGATCGAGAATTGAGAAACACTTGGGACATTCGACGAACACCATCTCATTGTATTCCGTACCGTCTTTCTCCACACCGATATCGATACTGCCTGCACCCTCGAGTCTCTTCAGATCCTCTTTCTCCAGACGATCGAACCACAGTCCCCGGCAGCGTAGGCACCGATCGATCTCGATGTCTTGAAATTCGACAACTTCCATACCAGCGCTGCATTTAGGACATTGCATACCAATCTCACAAGGTCACATCAGAGACTATTATTTTGGCTGTATCTGGTTTTGTCAACACTCGTTAGTCGCCCCCCTATGCAAACAGACTGGTGAGCTCAGCCACGGCTGTGTCGATCAATGTACTACCGAGCGTCGGTCCGTAGAAACACATGCCTGCCTCGTAGCCACCTTTGGCATACTCTTGCGGTGATGGGATGTAAGCAATGGTGTCGTTGGCAAGTCCCAAGATCAGTGGCAGCTCGATCCCCGCACGCGCACGCTGCTTAAAATCCACGCTCAATTCGGTCAGCATCTCACCGGGGATGGTGACCATGCCGACAGCATCGAGCCGGATCGACGTCATCTGAATGTGACTGGGATAACGTTTGCCGATCAGGTCCAAGGCGTCCCGTTGGCTGAGCCCTCTGCGAACGTATGGGCTTTCATCGTTGAGCTGAAAGGAGGGAAGCTCGATGGTGGTTGACCGGGTGGCCAGATGTTGCGGCGTTGCCGGCGTCAACGACTGCACGACATCTGTGACAGATTGAGCGATGCGCCCGCCGAATGCATCGACTTCCGCAAAGCCAAGCACGCCCGCCCCGCAATCGGGGGCAACATTACCCTCGGCACCATTTGCATACAGGCAGATCCCGCCTAACTGTTGCTCTACGCCGCGTTGCATCGCACCTGGCCAATCTCCGCTGATCAACATGTTGTCTGCTCCGAGCACAGTACCGTGACCTGCCAGATTGACTAAGGTGGCAATGGTCGCGTCATCATCGCCAACAAGATGAACCACTGCCAGTTCATCATCAACGACTTCATCAGCCTGCACAGGCGTTGTGAATGCACGTGTATCGTAACTGTACCCAGCTACGCGCCGATTGCGGACGGCACCTTTCACAATCATCCGGCCACTCGCGCATCGCGCTGTCGCCAGTTGCGCATCCGCTTCTCTCAGACCCACGACGATATTGGCAACACACATTTCGTAATACGCCTCTACAAACCAGTTGAACCTGCTTGGTAGAGCGCGCATGCGCGGTTCCAGCGCTGCCGGTGCGGAGTGACTGTGGCTGGCGGTCATCACCAGGTTATCAAGGGTGAGACCGGCCACAGCGGCCCGGTCGACGACTTCCTCACGTAGGGTTGCATCGATCTGCAGGATATCCATGGTGATAATGGCGGCACGTATATCGCCCCGCTCCATGAGCAGAATCTTTGCCTGGATGGCGTCATGTACACCCTCGGCATGCTTGGAACCCCTTGCGCCATAGCCATGCAGACGTACGTCGTATCGGGAAAGATCCGGAGTGATATCCACTGCCTGAGCCGCCGCTCTGAATTGATCGTTAGCCATCTTTCGTTCTCTCACTTGGCTGAGCCGCCACGCAACTCATCCAGATTGTTGATCACTTTTTCTATCGCGTCTGCGATATCGTCGGTATCCTTTAGGGAACCAAGGAATACTTCGTGGGGAATCCAGACATTTTCGTGGTAAGCGGCTCGTTCAGATTCGGGGCAGAGCACCTCACGATAGTCCACCGTACCTTCCAGATGATCCTGAAAGAGTGGCACGCCCGCCTCACTGAGCGGGAACAACGGGTTCTTATAGACAGGCTGGTACATGGAACCACTGCATGGAATGCCCTCGGCCCGGAGTGCCTTGGTGAAGAGACTTAAGGATACGCCTTCATGCTGGTCTTCGAGATACTTGAAGATATATGCGTAGCCACTGCGACGAGTCTCGCGCGCATCGATGCGCAATACCTCGACCCCCGCAAGATCCCCGAGGCGCGAATGCAGCCTTGCTTTGTTACGCTCCCTTACGGGCGCTTGCTCCTCGACCATGCGCACAAACTGACTGTGTAGCAGAGCGGCCTGGAATTCGGTCAAGCGCATACTCCAGCCTAGAGCCTGGCGCCTGATGGGGTCCATCGGCCCGAGTCGACCGGAATTGATGAAGTAGCGGGCCTTTTCTGCCAGCTCTGCATCGTTGGTAGAGATTGCTCCCCCTTCTCCTGCCGTTAGCAGTTTTGAAGCCTGGAAGCTGAATGCCGCACAGGTGCTGCTGCTGCCAATCCCCTTGCCATCCCAGGCTCCGCCGTGCATATGTGCACAGTCCTCGACAACCAGGAGATCTTTGCGGTCGGCAAAATCATCAATCCAGCTCATGTTTGCCATGCGGCTGCCGAGATGCACCGGCAGTATACCGCGGGTGCGGTTGGTGGTGGCGGCCTCGATGCCGCCGCTTCCGGTTGTCTTGATGCAGTAGGTGGTTGGATCGACATCCACAAATACGGGTGTCGCACCCACTAGCAGAATGGCGCTGGCACTGGCAATGAAGGTCAGGGCGGGTACGATCACCTCGTCGCCCGGGCCGATACCGGCGCCCCGTAGAGCCACCATCAGCGCATCCGTGCCGCTGGCCAGCGTGACAGCGTGAGCACTGTCGTGATAGGCGGCGAATTCCTGCTCGAATTGAGCGGCCCGCGGCGACGGGGGAGGGTAGCCACCCCAATGTCCGGAGTCGAGAGTTGCCGTTAACGCTTCCTTGTCTGCATCTCCCCACTGGGGCCAGCTTGGGAAGGGATCCTGACGCAGGCGTGGACCTCCGCTGACTGCCAGTTGTGCCATGCTATCGTGCGCCTCTCAGTTGTCTCTTACCGCTAGGCATCCTGCGGACCCTCTCTAACGAGGCGGCGTTCCACCAGGCGGGCATAGTAACTGGCTCCCAGTGCCAGGATTTCATCGTTGAACTCATAGCCGGGATTGTGTACACCTTGAGAGCCTGCGTGGTCGCCATTGCCGATATTAATGTAAGCCCCGGGACAGTTATCCAACATATAAGAGAAGTCCTCCGACGCCATGATCAGGGGAAAGTCGCGATGAATGTTCTCCTGCCCAACGAGTTCGGCAGCGGTGTCTGCGGCGAAGTCAGCTTCCTCCGGCTGGTTGACCAGGGGTAGGAATCGGATGCGAAAGTCCAGTTCAGCCGTCGCGCCAAATCCGGCAGCGATGCTCTTGGCCAACTTTCCCATTCTCTCTTCCGCCATCGCCAGAACGGTCTTGGAAAACGCTCTAACGGTGCCGCTCAGTACGGCTGTTTGGGGAATGACATTGTAGGCATCGCCACTGTGAATCTGGGTAACGCTGATAACCAGGGGTTGGGTCGGCGCCACATTACGGGACACGATCGTCTGCAACCCCGTGGTGATGTGTGCAGCGGCGATGACCGGATCGATGCTGGCACTCGGGTGGGCTCCGTGCGCCCCTTTGCCATCCACGTGAATGTCGAAATAGGCGCCCCCGGCCATCATCGGTCCGGACAGGATGGCGAACTTGCCCACCGGCATACCGGGACTGTTGTGCATGCCAAAAACCGCTTCCATCGGGAACTGCTCGAGCAAGCCATCCAAGAGCATGGCCTCTGCTCCACCCAGGCCCTCTTCTGCGGGCTGGAAGATGAAACGCACGCAGCCGTCGAAGTTCTTGCTTTCCGCAAGGTAGCGGGCTGCCGCCAGCAGCATGACCGTGTGGCCGTCGTGGCCGCAGGCGTGCATCTTGCCCGGGTACTTGGAGCGGTGCCCGAATTGATTGGATTCGAGGATCGGCAGGGCATCCATATCCGCCCGCAGACCGATCGACTGGTGGCTGTTGCCGACCTGGAGTGTAGCGACCACACCGGTCTTGCCCAGTCCGCGTTGCACGTCCAGCCCGAACGATTGCAGCTTTTCCGCGACCAACTTGGCGGTCCGTTCCTCTTCAAAACCCAGTTCCGGATGGGCATGAATATCCCGTCGCCACTTGGTCAGCTCGTCTTGAAAATCTGCGATGGATTGGATGACGTTCATCATGCCAGGGGCGCACGTGCAATAGAAACCATCACCGTGCCGTCTTGGCCTCCGGCGGGTACGGCAGAACGCGGTCTGGGTGCAGTCACGAGTTGGCTCTCCATCAGGGCGTGCTGGAATTGTAACCACTGGGAACGATGTCGTACAGACGATTCAGTGCAGCAGGTGACGCAGGCCCTGAATCGAAACGAGTCGTGTCGTTCAGCGGATATTCAGTTAGCATCGTGCATAAAGCAGCATACTGTCTATTCATCCGTGTATTGGGAGATCTTTGCTAATGAATGTGATGCGATCCATAGGTTTGGTTGTTATCTTCTCGCTGGTGCTCACTGCCTGTTCCATTGGTGGCGGAGGTAAGACCACCATCATTCGCCCAACGATCGGTCAGGAGTTGGTGGATCTGGAGAAGGCGGCGGAATCAGGCGCCATATCGGAACAGGAATATAGCAATCTGCGAAGGAAGATTCTGAGGCGACGAAGGTAATCCCTTGAGACGCGCAGCGCCGCAGCGCCACCGGTCGGGCATAAGAACCAGCTCCCACCCACTGGCTCAGACCAGATCGGCCTGCGTATACCGTTTCTCCAGCGCTCGACGGTAGACGAACTGGGATGCGATCAGCAGTGCCGCCGACAGGACCATCTCAGTGAGGGTCAGCACGGACGGCAGGAGGAACGACCAGGCCAGCACCACCGTGACGAATGCGGTCATTCCCATGATCAGAAGGAACGCTGCGCCGTATTGCTTGGTGAAATTGGATGTCAAGGAGAGCACCGCTGCATACTGGGCACTGGGCAACAGGATGAGGGTCCCCAGCAACGGTCGAACGAAGAACGGAATGAAATCCATGCGCAAAGGGTAGTCTGCGAGCCAGCCGGCCAGGTGGCCGACGATAAGGAAACTCGCGGCCATCAACACTGCGAAGGTGGCGCCGAGCGCCAGGCTTGCACGATGGGCGATCTGTGATCGCTGCCTGCGAGCCAGCGGGTAGAGCAGTTTCGACCGGAGCGCCAAAGGTGTTGCGAAGACAATTCCGGCACCCATGGCTGCAATCCATAGGGACACCGCAACGTAAGGTGGACGGTCACCGATCGCGGCCAGATAGGGCGGTCTGAACAGAGCGTCATAGGTGATCTTGCCGATCATCTCAAGCAGCGGAACCGAACGTGGCTCGAGCAGCGTGTGCAGCACGATCAGGCAGAACAGGAGCCCGAGCCTGGAAATGGAGCGCAGCGCGACTTTCACAGGCTGCGGGCCGTAGCTCTCATACGCGGCTGCACGGACCCATGACCAGATGCTGTGATCGAATCCTGCAGGCAGTTCATCGACGTGCGTGTGGGTTGCCGTCACGAGCTTGAGCCGCTCCATGCGCAGACTGGCGTTCAGCGAAAATGCCCCGGCCATCGGCGAAGTGGGAATAGACGGCATGCCGCGAAAGACACTGAGGCCGAAGAGCTGTTGCATGCAGAGGCCGGTAAGTACTGCGGTTAGCGATACCGACGTCAACAAATAGGTATCGATGAGACGAGCCATGTGTCCCGATTCGAAGACTACCAACAGAGCCAGCAGAGAACTGGCGAAACCCAGCCATCGCGATGCGGGGTGAACGGACACTGCCCCCAGGTAGAAGGAGGCGGTGCCGAATCCCGTGAGCAGGACGAGGTTTTGAGTGACGTCGCCCGAGAGTGTCAAGGCGACTACGACCATGGACAGCGTGAGTGCACAAGCGAGGAAACCGAGTGCCGTCCTCGAGCGCACTCCGGGCAGGGTCCAGGCAAACGAGCTGCTTTGAAACTCACGCAACGCCATGCCCGCGAGAGTGCCAGCGACGAATGGGTAGCCAAAGCAGACCAGGAGCGCATAGTCCGACGCTATCAACACGGGCACGTCCGGTTCTTGAACGCCGACGACGGCAATGGTCACCACGATGACCGCGAGCGCCCCCCACAAGAAAGTAGCAGGGCGGGCAATCAGGCTGGTGAACGCCAGCAGGCTCCTCATGCTTGGTCGCCCCCTATCAATACGGGGAATAGCTGCTCCAGATTGAGCGCTCGAACCACCAGTTCGCAAGAGTAGGCGGCTCTGAAAGATTCCGCGTCGGCGCCATCGGAACGCACGATGACTCTGGCCTCACGCCCGTTCACTTCCTGCTCTACAACGAACGATTCCGTGAAGCTTGCCGGCAGCTTGCCGTCCTGCTTCGTGACGTGCCATTCGGCGTAGCGTTCCTTCAGCTCATCCAGGGCTTCGTCGGTCATGACACGTCCATGGTTCAGGCACACCACCCAATCGACGATTCGCTCAACGTCACGCAGCACGTGACTCGAGATGACGATGGTGGCGTCATCCTCGCGCGTCACCTCGAGCAGGAACTCCAGCATGAGTGAGCGAGCGATCGGATCGAGATTGCTGACCGGCTCATCCAGAATGAGTAACTCCGGGTGGTGACATACGGCGAGCACGACAGCCAGCTTCTGTACGTCGCCGGTCGAGAGTGCACCGACCTGCATGTTTCCATCGAGCTCCAATTCATCGAGCAGCCGCGACTCGCGTTCACTATCCCACCGTTTATAGAAACCTCGGACATAGCTGATGTGTTGGCTGACCGTCATCCAGTCGAGAAGTCGGATCTCCTGTGGCACAAAACCGATCCGCTCGAATTCGTCGCGTCGTAAGTCGCTGGTTGTCCGGCCTAGTGTCTCCGCGATTCCTGCAGTGGGCAGCAACTGTCCAACGACATGCCTAAGTAGCGTCGTCTTGCCACTGCCGTTTCGTCCCAGAAGACCGACCAGCGATGACTTGCCAATCGTGAGCGTGACGTCGTCAAGTACTGCGACCTGCTCAAATCTCTTGGTGAGACCTGCGAATTCGATTGCGTAGTTCATGATCACTCCTGTGAATCCTCGAGCAGTTTTCGAAACAGCTCAGTGGCGTGTCGGCTGGCGACGCCAAGCTGTCGAGTCATGGTAACGATGGGACCAAGCGCCGTGCGCAGCGCCTCCAACTTGCTCGCCTGCACTTGCTCGGCCGCCCTCGCTCTGACGACCAATGGCAAGCCGCGCCGCCGATCCAACAGGCCCTCGGCCTCAAGCAGGCTGAATGCCTTGCTGATGGTCATGGGGGTGACGCCCAACTCTGCCGACAGACTGCGGGTCGATGGAATCGCGTCTCCCGGCTCTAACATGCCGGTCGAGATATGGAACCGAACCTGGTCCATGATCTGGCGGTAAACCGGTACGCCACTACTGGTGTCGACGGCTATTAACATGGTCAGCCCGTACACGTGTATAAGTTGAGTGATACACCTACAGCACAAGATAGCGCTCGCTAGTGTATAAGTCAAGTGATACACATGGCATTTGTAAGCAGCATCCAGTTCACGGATTTCATCTCGCTGTGCCTCTGCGAGCGACAGACTTTTGTCCCAAGGGGCCTCTTAATAGTCAGGTCCTAATGGAGAACAACGACATGAAGAGATTATTTGCCATATTGGGCGGCATCCTGCTGTCTGGAAGCACCATGGGGATGGAGCATGGCTGCGCAGCAAGTGCCCAGTCACTGTTTCTTGCCTGTGGCTTTGACGTGAAGGAAGGATATCTGAACGGTCTGGCCACCTGCGGAGATACCAACGACCAGGAGTCAGCCACCGAGTGTAGCGCCGAAGTGGCGGAGGCACGGGAAGAGGACGTGGAGGAATGCGACGAAGTCCTGGAAGCACGCCTGGAACTGTGTGAAAAGCTGGATGATGCGGCCCATGATGTGGAATTCGGCGAGGAATTCACAGAAAACTTCGTCGATCCTCTCCAAATAGGCGTAACGATCGATCCGAATCCCTGGTTTCCGCTGGTACAAGGAAACGTCTGGGTGTACGAGGGATCGGGAGTAGACGAGGACGGTGAGGAAGTAGAGGAAACGATCACGGTCACCGTCACCAGTGCCGTGAAGCTGATCGAGGGGGTACGCTGCCTGGTAGTGAACGACACGGCGGAAGAAGACGGTGTCGTCCTGGAAGACACCGACGACTGGTTTGCCCAGGACGTGGACGGCAACGTCTGGTACTGCGGCGAGATCTCTCTGAGTCAGGAACTGTTCGACGGTGATGAACCTGAAGAACCTGAGCTGGTGGAGCTCGAAGGCTCCTGGAAAAGTGGCCGGGAGGGCGCGGAAGCAGGCATGTTGCTGCCGTTCGAGCCGGTGGTGGGCGATGTGATCCGTCAGGAAGTCCTCTATGCAGATGCAGAGGACGTCATTGAGCTCGAGAGCCTCGAAGGAACCGAGTCGGCGCCGGCGGCAAGTTGCAGCGGAGATTGCCTGGTTACCCTTGACTACACCCCGTTGGAGCCTGGCGTCTTCGAGAACAAATATTACGCGGCGGGTATTGGGTTGATCGTCGAAACCGAAGTCGATAGTTCAGAACGCCTTGAACTCATTGAATTCACAAGCAATTAAGGGGGCACCTATGAAGATTCCAGCAAGATTTGCAGCAATCATGGCCGTTGTTATGTTGGTTGGTTGTGGGGGTAGTGACCCCGGTTCGAGTCCGGTTTCATCGGAGCGAACGGTCGTCCCGCCGCCGGCACCCGAGCCGATTACACTGACTGGCTCGCTTATGGATGGGCCCGTCGTGGGTGGTCATGTATTCGTATTCTTCGCCGACGACATCCAGGCAGTCCTGGATGCCGCAGATGCGGCCGATGATCGCCTGACCAGTTTGAGGGATGCCGCAGCGGTCGCCTCGTTGGCGCGGGTAACGGAAACAGAAGGTATCTACACGCTCAGGGTGTCCGCTGATCATGCGGGAAGGGCGGTTTTCGTCGTATTTGATAATACCGATTCCGAGGATACGACCTTCTTGGATAGGCCTTTCAATATGGAGTCGGTGACCGTACTGAGTGATGCCGGTACCACTTCCCGCGTCAATATTACCCCTCAGGCATCCATGGTAGCGGCACAGGTAAGGACATTGCTGCCCCTTGATGCCAGTGGCGTCGCCGGTGCTATCGTCACTGCCAATGCCAACGTCGTGGCGGCGTTTGGCGAGGATCAGATCGGTAACGAGCTATTGGAGGATGGCGTCGATGTGATCACTCTGGATGACGTCGAGGTGCTTGAGGCAGCGTCTACCTTCATGGGATCGCTGGTACGTTCCACGGCTGCGGGAGCAGGACTCGAGCGTGATGACGTGCTGGAAGCGCTGGCCTTGGATGCGCTGGATGGTGAAGTCGACGGGACTGTTCCGGCTGGTGCCGACGTAGATGAGGACATTGCTGACCGTGTGGAAGCGGTAGAGGAATTCAAGTCACTGGGTGAAGCACGTGATGAACCAATCGTCGTAGGTTCCTGTGCTTCCACCGCGACGCTGCTGAAACGTGCCTGCGACATCGATAGCATGGATGACTTCCTGGAAGGCGTGGCTTCCTGCCAGGACGGAGACGCGGACGAGGAAGAGTTCGCGGACTGCATCGCCGATGTGCAGGAGGAGCGTGAAGAGACCCTGGAAGAATGCGCTGACGTCCATGATGCTCGGGACTCGCTCTGTGAAGACCTCGATGATGCGGTACATGAACCGGAGTTTGGCGAAGACTACGCCGATAATTTCGTCGATCCGCTGGAGATCGGCGTATCAGTCGAGGCCAATCCATATTTTCCACTGCTACAGGGCCATGTGTGGGTCTACGAGTCGACCTTCATCGATGAGGACGATGGCGAGGAAGTCACCGAAACCACGACGGTCACGGTGACCGGCCAGACCAAACTGATCGAGGGAATTACCTGCCTCGTCGTCAACGACGTGGTCGCAGAAGACGGTGTTCTGATTGAAAACACCGATGACTGGTTTGCCCAGGACACGGATGGCAACGTCTGGTATTGCGGTGAGATTGCCGAGAATTTCGAGTACTTCGACGGCGACGAACCGGAACTGCCGGAGCTCGTGGACATAGAAGGATCCTGGAAGGCAGGGCGCGAAGGAGCAGAAGCCGGCATCTTGGTGCCGGCCGAACCGGAAGTTGGCGATATCATCCGCAATGAGGTCCTCTACGGCGAAGCAGAAGATGTCATCGAAATACTGAGCCTGCAAGGAGATGAATCCGTGCAGCAAGCTGACTGCAATGGCAGCTGCCTGGTTGTAAAGGAGTCAACGCCGCTGGAGCCGGACGCCGAAGAGAATACCTACTACCTGCCCGGCATGGGCGTTATTCTCGAGGTCGATGTGGAAACCGGTGCTCGCGCTGAACTGATCAGCTTTTCCCGGGCTCCGGTCGAGGGGTGAATACTCGGACAGGTTGTTGGTGGCTAGAGCCCCCAACAGCAGGTCTGAGGCGTGCGCGTCCATATATCGAGCGGATGACTGCGCCTTCGCCGCGCCCGGATCGGTGGGGCCCAATTGGCCAGGTACTCTAACGAACACCTGTGGTGTTTGGGCGCCCCGATTCGGCAACACCACGCCGCTGCAACAGATGTTCATCGAATTGCAGTTCCGAATTCCGATAGGCCTGGTGAAAGGTCCGTTGGTACTGACGGCGCCCACTGGCTATGACGCTAATCGGCCAGGTCAAGGCAGTGGGGTCAACGGTGGATGTGGTGGATGCGTCTCAATGCCATTGGTGATCCCGAACTTCACGCCTTTGGGAGGACCCGGATTTCAATGGGGACGAAGTGGCGTTCTACTATGTGCGGGTCCTGGAGATTCCCACACCTCGTTGGACTGCCTACGATGCAGAATAATTCGGTATCGAGAACATCCCTGAGGAAGTACCCATGATGAGCCAGGAACGGGCATACACCTCACCGATCTGGTATACCCCCGCGCAGTGACTCGGCACCTCGATGATCACCCATGCAACGAGCTTAGACCACATAGCACCTCAGGAGTGAACGCCAACCGGGATGGGCGCTAGTCTTCCTGCCATTGACGGTGACTACGATATTGCGATATGTTGTGAGGTGGCCGGTCTTTCGTGCCTGTGATGCCCAACTGGCCTGATCGTAGAGATGGTGGTATTGTCGCGCAGGCACCGATATCGGGGTGGATTGTTCCAGGGAGACAGAATAATATCCTCTAACGGGAAAGCGATGGAGATTACACCTGAGAAACCGCCCCGGTTGTCCAACCATGGGGTCCACTTCTGGATCCCGGCATACGTGAAAGGAGCCAACTGTGTCAGACCGAACGTTGACGGATAAGGAGAACGGCAGCGTGCTCGTTGCCCTTGGTGACGACGCATCAACCAAGCTTGCTGTGGCGGGAGGCAAGGGCGCCAGTCTGGGCCGTCTGATCAAGGCTGGTTTTTCTGTTCCGTCTGGGTTTGTAATTACGACGGATGCCTATGCCGAGTGTCTTCGCGCAAACGACTTGGAGGCGAAGATCGAGCAGATCCTGGCGAAGCTTGATTACGACAACTTCGATCAGCTGGAGCAGGAGACGGCGAAGATCAGGGAAGCGGTCGCCGGGTGCAAGCTCCCCGATAGTCTGGCCGGAGAGATTGTCGGGGCCTATGGGGGGCTTGGGACTGAGCCGTACGTTGCTGTTCGTTCCTCGGGGACGGCGGAGGATCTGGAGGGTGCGTCCTTCGCTGGGCTGTACGACACGTACCTTGATGTCCGGGGCGGCGACGCGCTGTTGGATGCCGTGCTGCGGTGTTGGGCATCGATGTGGACCGCGCGGGTTGTTGCCTATCGTCAGAGCAGGGGATTCGACCACGGTGACGCCGGCATCGCCGTAGTGGTCCAGACGATGGTGGAAGCCGACGTTGCGGGGGTGATGTTTATCGGCAACCCGATGAATGCCCGGGCGGATGAGATCGTGATCAACGCGAGTTGGGGACTCGGTGAAGCGGTGGTGTCAGGCAGCATCACTCCGGATGAGTATGTCGTTGGCCGAGACACGCTTGAGGTCAAACGACGCACCCTCGGCTCCAAGGAGTTGCAGGTGGTTCGGAACCCGGAGAACGGGAAGGGTACTGTTCAGGAACCCGTGCCCGGCAAGCTTCAGAATCAGCACTCGCTTTCCGATGAACAGGCCGGTGAACTTGCCGAGCTGGGCCGTCGGGTCACTGCTTACTACGAAGGGCTGCCCCAGGACACCGAGTGGGCGCTCTCGGATGGTGCCTTCTTCCTGCTCCAATCCCGGCCCGTGACCGGCGTGGAATTCACCTGGGAGGAGGACCTCGATCTATGGCCGGATGTCCCGGAAGACGACGAGGTCATCTGGACCCGGGCATGGGCAGACGAGGTGTGGACCGGTCCGATCACGCCCTTGATGTGGTCGATCCGCGGCGCATGGATGCGGCACGGTGCCCCCATCAACTTCAAGTCCTTCGACATGGAAGATCTCGCTGACCTGCGCATGTATAAGTATTCGCAAGGTACAGCCTATTCCGACACGAGAATTGATGAGCTCATTGCCAAATACATGCTTCCGCCGGAGCTCCGGGAACCCATGCTCAATCGGCTCCACCCGTCCCAGATAGACGCGGTCATGAACGCGCCCTTCGATATTGAACGATGTGTGAAGATGTTCCTTAGGATCGAGGAAACAGAACCCTCAAAGGGAATAAGCGATTTCATCTTTACAGCAATGCGCAGGGACCCGGGAGTAGATATCTCGGCCATAATGCGCAGCGCGGCAAAATCATTTACATTTCCCACTGATGAAGAGCTACAAGCCCTGGGAGACGACGAACTCAGGCAGCGCCTGGAAGCGGCTAACCGGACTTTCTACGGCATCGAGAACGGAACTTGGGGACACATCCACATCTGGGCCCCGGTTCTTCGGACCCTCCTGGAAGGTGTGCTGCGGTATTGGTATGACGGCGACAATCCAAACGCCTATATAGAACTGATTAGTGGTTTTCCGGAGAGCACCCAGCAGTCCAGGGACGATTACGATTTCTGGAAACTCGCCGAGACGATCCGGCAGTCCGAGAAGCTAAGCGGCCTGATCGAGGAGTTCGAAGGAGCTGCATTCTTCGAGGAACTCAAGAATCACGAGGAAGGACTTGCCTTCCTGTCCAAGTACGACGAATTCCTGGAGATGAATTTCTACCGGGGCCATGCTGACCGGGATATGTATTATCCACGCCGTATCGAGGATCCCACCATCGATTACGATGCTCTGCGCCACCTCTCATCCATGGATGGGCTCGTGTCGCCGGAGGAAAGGGAGGAGAAGTTGAACCAGCGGCGCGAGGCCGCAACGGCTGAAGTGGTCCAGAATCTCGAGAAGAAGCCAATGGGTGCATTGAAACTGGCAATCTTCAATGTCCTACAGAAATACTGCTTGACAACCCTCGCGGGGCGCGACACCTCCCGCCCGATGTCCGATATAGTGACCTGGCAGAAGAAGCTGTTTGTTCGCGAGATCGGCCGGAGAACGGTGTCTAGAGGCTTATTGGCCGGTGAGAACGACTACTGGTTCCTTTCCCTGGATGAGCTATGTGCGCTGCTTGAGGGTAAGGAACCGCTGGCACTTGCCAAGGCAAAGATCGCCGGCCGCAGGAAAGGCTTCGAGCGCTTCCTCTCCCACGAAGAGGACCCGCCGATGTTTCTCAAGGGCAGTGTGCCGATGGATCTCGATCAGCCAGCCGACGGCGACAGCGAAGGTGTCCTGAAAGGTCTCGGGACCAGCCCCGGGACGGTGACGGCGCGGGCCCGGATCATTGCCACGCAGAAGGACATCAGCCTGTTGGAGAAAGGCGATATCCTTGTGTGTCACGGCACGGATCCGGGCTGGACGTTGGCCTTCAGTATCGTCAGCGGCGTGGTTGCGCAGACGGGTGGGGCGATCGCACACTTCTCGTGTCTTTCGCGGGAGTACGGCCTACCGGCGGTATCCCTTCCCGGCGCCATGAAGCTGATCGAAGATGGATCCATGATTACGGTGAACGGCAGCACCGGCGAGGTCCGATTGGCGTCCGAATAGCCAACGGGATTTGTCCAGCAGGCCTGTATCGCCGCACCACTCTCAGTTCTAGTGATATTGAAGAGATGTTTGTGGGTCGCGGCATCCAGACTTCGTAGGGGAGCCGATTGTGGTTTCTGCAGAGATGCGCAGGAACATTTCGCTGACATCAATCCAGACTGGGTGACAGTCGGTTCCTCGATGAGGGTCCCATATGGATCGGTGGTAAACGCCAATACCGACCGTTCACGTGATAATACCGATGAGACTCAGTGTGCTTGTTGCTTTAACTCTGGATCTCCTCGGCTTTCGCCGAATCCTGCGCCAATTGCACCTCGCCGGTGCCGCCATTCACCGTGATGATCGAGCCATCTTCGATGAGCTTCATGGCGCCGGGAAGCGAAACCGCCGGGATGCCGTACTCCCGCGACAGACACGAGAAGTGCGCGATCGCTCCTCCAGTCTGGGCAACCACGCCGCTGACCAGACTGAACGCCAGTGTCCAGCCGGGGTCGGTACCGTGGCACACGAGGATATCACCCTTCTCCAGCAGACTGATGTCCTTCTGCGTGGCAATGATCCGGGCGCGCGCCGTCACCGTCCCGGGGCTCGTTCCCACGCCCCGGACCACCCCTTCGTTGCCCGCCTCGGAAGCGCCATCGAGCATCGGCACACCGTCCTGGAGAAACATCGGCGGGTCCTCCTCGTGGGATAGAAAGCGGTCGAAACCTTTCATGCGGCCGGCAACCTTGGCCCGGGCGAGGGCCTGCGAGTGCTTCCCGCCCAACAAATCGTAAATCTCCTGAAGGGAGAGAAACCAGTAGTCACGCTCACCCTCGAGCAGACCACGGTCGATGGTTCGCTGCCCGAGTTCCTTGATCAATACCTTCTTGTTCCAGGTCACCACATCGGACATGGGGCGGGAGTTATCGCGCCCCGCAAAGGATTTTAAGCATCGCTCGAGCAGGAAGTTGAAGATCTTCAACTTCAATGCGCCCATGGGCTGCTTCTCGATATTCGCGACGACCTCGGCAGTCGCGGCCAGCCGTCGCTCATTGAGCTTTTCTTCCCGTTCAATCGGGGAGACCAGGCCCTCAGTGCCAGCCAGCTGCCGCAAGGCATCGTAATCGATGCTCGGGTCCTCGACTCGCCGCGGATAATACATGTCCCGGTCCGCGTGACCCCGATAGAAGTTCATTTCCAGGAAATCGTCGTAGCGTTCGAGGAAGGCGCGACCTTCCTCGTGATTCTTCAGTTCCTCGAAGAACGCCGCGTCTTTGAATTCTTCGATCAGGGCGCTCAGCGTCTCGGACTGCCGGATCATTTCCGCGAGCTTCCAGAAATCGAAATCGTCCTTGGACTGCTGCGTGCGATCGGGAAGGCCGCTGATTAATTCCGTGTAGGCATTTTCGTTGTCGCCGTCGTACCAATACTTCAACACCCCCTCCAGGAGCGAACGGATGGTAGGCGTGTAGATGAATATCCTGCTCCATCCCCCGAGAGCGCCAAATGGCAGGTTGGCGACCCTGATGCGCTCCGCGAGATCATCGTCCGTTATGCCCCGCAGTTCCTCCTCGTCGGGGAATACCGTCGCCCGAACCCGAGCGCGCCGGGCTTCGAAACCGGCCTTTACCGACGGCCCATCGCCCCGTTGCGTCACTGCCCTGATCAGGTCACCGACAATACCCAACCTCGGCTCTGTTTCCTCGATGCGCAGTATCATGGCGATACAGCGTTCAAGATCGAACGGTGCACTCATCGCCTCCTCCATCTGTGACGGGTGCAAGCGCGTGAGCAGTGGTTCCCGCAGGGCCGGGGGCAGCATGTATTTGCCGATCAGCGCATCGGATCGAGTGTTGTAATAGGCGGCGCCGTGCCAATAGGTGTAGGCACGCAACTCAGCAAGATCTTCCATCTCAAAAATCGGGTAGTTGGTGACGCAGGCGACTTTCATCCAGTGGCCGCGAACCGACCACATGAGGGGTGTTATCGCCCCGGTCCACACCTCGTCCGCCCAGGACCGGGTCCAGATGGTGCCTTCGTCTTCCGGGAGTTCCGGCCAGAGGTCAAGGTCCTCCTCCCAGGTGAAGTCGACTCCCGTTACCGGGCGCGATTGCAGCAGGTAAAAGGTCCCAGCGGCCAGCGCCCACTCCGTGTCCTGGGGCAGTCCCTCATAATAATCGGCAACCCTTCGACCCAGATCCGTCAACTCACCAAGTTGCGCATCCGACAGCGTATGCTCGCCCCGCAGCCCGACAGGGACCGCTTCCTTGACCGTGCCATTGCCGGTTTCCTGGTTCCGCACCACCCGCAGCTCCTTGCCGCCAAGCGTTCGGCGCTTGACCTCGAGGTCGCGCCCCACGATGTACTCGTCGGGCGTGACAGCACCCGATACCACCGCTTCACCGAGTCCCCAACTCGCATTGATCAGCGTTTCATCCGCCCGCGCGTTCATCGGATTACCGATAAACATCACCCCGGCCACATCGGGTTCGACCATCGCCTGAACCACCACGGCGATCCCGGCCTCCGCCTGGTCGAAGCCCTTGTCCTGACGATAGGCGGTCACGCGCGCAGTCCACATGGACGCCCAGCAACGCAACACCGCATCGAGCAGCGCATCCCCGCCTCTGATATCAAGATAGGTGTCGTACTGCCCGGCGAACGACGCTCCCTCGAGATCTTCCGCCGTGCCCGACGAACGAACAGCGACATAAGGCTGATCCCCGAGCGCCTCGTAGGCGCTCACGATCACTCCAGCGAGATCGTCGGGAAGCCGGCAAGCGAGGATCGCCTCGCGAATCCGTGCGGACTTCTCTTCCAGGTCATCGAGATTGCCGAAATCCAGCTCCGCCAGAATCCGCCCGATCTCAGCTTCGAGTTCATTGGCACGAATGCACTCCGCGTAGGCATCGGTCCTGATGACAAAGCCGGGCGGAACGGGGAAACCCGCCTTGACCAACCGGCCAAGACTCGCCCCCTTACCCCCGACGATCGCAAGCTCGGTCGATGCATCCTCACCCAGGGCGATGAGCACGCCGCCGTTGCCACCATTCGATACTGTTGACATTTTCAGACCTCCCCGAGACCGAGCCGTGCCGCCAGTTTGTCGCCCCCCGGCAAGTTATCCATGGTCGGGTAGATGCGTTCACGAATGATCAGGCCATCCTCATCCAGCAGGAGAAACGAGATAAAGGCCGATTCGTTCGCGACACCGTCCTTTGTCCAGGCGAAAACGCCTTCGGCAACTACCTGGTTTCCTTTGGCGTAGGTCATTCCCAGACGAACGGTTCTGTCCGGGGCCGCTTCCTTGGCCATGGCGTCGAGGTCCATGGCCGTCGCGAGATCGCAGGAACAGGCCTGCTGCGGCAGCTGCAACCTGAACCGGTCCGCGTGAAAGACCTCCATAGTCGGGCCATTGTGCAGTGCATCGACCCAAGCCCCTTCGACGATTGCCAGGTTGCGCGTTTCAAGATCGGTCTGCTCGACCGCAGTCGCGTGGGACCTCTGGTAGTCATAGAACCCGTCCATGATGCCCGGGGTCGGTACGTCCGGCTGGGGCGATCGTGCCCTCGCCGCCTGAAAACGGGGTCCGGAAGGCCAGTTGGCCATGTCGATGTAGCTGCGATCCTGTATGATGCTACCGTCCACGTCGTACATCAGCACCACCACCCAGGCCGTCTCGGTCAGCTTGCCCTCTACCGTCCAGGTCTTGATGAGTTCCATGATGACCTGGTTTCCCACCGGCATGATCGAAACGATGCGAGAGGTCCGGTCCGGCACACGCACAAGGGTCTGCCACGAGGCCACCGCTGGTTTCCCGCGCAATTCATCCGCAAGCTGCCAGCCCTTGTCCGCCATCCAGGTGTCGAAACTGGCTCGCACCTCTTCAGCAGTTGCCAGAAACGGTCGTTCCTCCTTGGCGGGTGGAGTGAACCTTCCGGCACCCGTCACATGGATCTGCAGCGGCATCTGCAGCACGCCACCGCGATAGGTGAACATAAAAGGTACATTACACACCAGGTATTGATGGTAGGTCTCCAGCCAGAGCGTTTCCGTTATTACCTTGTTGCGCTGCTCGAGGTCCGTCAGCTCCCCTGCATTCAGTTTGTCCCTGTAGATGAATTGCAGCGGCACATTGTCGAAAACAAAGAAGTAGTCGAGAGCCCTGTTCAGTGTAATGTCCTGGTGGAACGCGTCCCTTTCCTCTGCCGTTAGATTAAGTTCGGTCATGATCGTCTCCCGATGATGTAATGTTGAAACCAATCTACCAGATTCACGCCGCCTCGTCAGAAGCCAGACGAACTTCGCCGGTGCTGCCGTTCACCGTGATCATTGATCCGTCTTCGATGAGTTTCATGGCGTTCGCCATCGATATGGCCGGCATACCATACTCCCGCGACAGGCACGAGAAGTGCGCAGCCATACCTCCCGTCTCCCCGACAATGCCGCTGACGATACTGAAAACCGGTGTCCAA
>JASMJM010000110.1 GCA_030749725.1 Pseudomonadales bacterium
AATACGTTAGCCACAAGATTGACAATCATCCCAAGGGGCTTAGGGGCATTGGACCAGGCATTGAGCCTGCTCCAATGCCTCGCTTCGCGGGCTCAACAAAAAAACAAAGAGAACAAGTTACACAGAAAACTTGACACCCCCTGCAGATGGCGCGAGAGATGTGTATTGGGACAGACACTATTCAGGCCGCTGGTCCGACTAGTGTCTGTCCCTAAACTCTCTCCTCCCACGGACCCTGTCCCTGTCCCTACGCTAGTGTCTGTCCCTAAACTCTCGCGCTCTACCCCAACTCCCACGGACCCTGTCCTGCCCCTACACTAGTGTCTGTCCCTAAACTCTCCGTCCCTAAACTCTCCGGTAGACTCCCCCGAATAGTGTCTGTCCCTAAACTCCTGTCCTACACTAGTGTCTGTCCCTAAACTCCCTCTCTAAACTCCTGTCCCCAAACTCTCTCCTCATCGCCCTCGTCCGACTAGTGTCTGACCCTAAACTCCCTTAATATGAGCGGCTTTACACGTGATCAACAGGTGGCGCGATGATATACGATCTGGGAGTGGACACGGTGGAGATTCGGGGTGACGACCACTTCATTGCCGATAACGCGACGATTGTTGGATCCGTCATACTCGAAAACAACACCAGCGTTTGGTTCAGCGCGGTCATCAGGGGAGACAATGACCTGATCACTGTGGGTGAAAACTCCAATGTGCAGGACGGCGCCGTATTACATGCCGATGCCGGCAATCCGTTGACTATGGGCAACGGCGTGATTGTCGGACATCAGGCGATGCTGCACGGTTGTACCATCGGTGACGGAACCCTGATTGGTATCCAAGCTGTTATCTTGGAGGGAGCTAAAATCGGCAAACGCTGTCTCATCGCGGCCAATGCGCTGATTCCTGAGGGCAGAGAGATACCGGACAATTCCCTTGTAATTGGTTCGCCCGGCAAGGTGGTTCGAGAAGTCACTGAAGAGCAACTGGAAGATATGCAAAGAAGAGCGGTCGAGTATGTGGAAAAGATCCAGCGTTACAATAGTGAGCTGGTCAAAGCAGGATAATCAATACTCTCTCCTTTTTACTATTTGCAACTCAGGCCCTCAAGGGAGGCGTTAGCAGATCGCCGAAGCTCCCCATGCAGACACCTTGGCATTCGTGCTATTGGCAAGAGAACCATAAGAAGCTATAGTGTCCAGTCTGACAGACCAGTTTTCATACCGGCTATGAAAAAGTCGAGAACTCTCATCAATCTTGATATAACGGCGAATCTCCCGCTGGGTCTGTTCTCTGCCCTACTGTTACTGCGAATGCCGTTGTAGGCGGCCATTCTAAGTTCCTACATCGTCTTTGGTTCTGCATAACTCGCAGATCTACTCTAACTACCCAACAAGAAATACAAATCAGCAATTGACGATATATAGGTGAGCACGACATGAATGCAGATACCGAACCCGCAGCCAAACCGGTAGCGGGAAAAGCAATACAACGGCAGAAGATGCCGTTCAAGAAATACAAGCCGTTCCAACCCATCAAGCTTCCTGACAGGACCTGGCCAGACCAAGTGATCACAGAAGCACCTCGTTGGTGCAGCGTTGATCTGCGCGACGGGAACCAGGCGCTGATCGAACCCATGTCACCCAACGAAAAGCTCAAGATCTATAATTTGCTGGTGGAGCTGGGTTTCAAAGAAATCGAGGTGGGATTTCCGGCTGCCTCCCAGACAGATTTTGATTTTGTCAGACTGATCATAGAGGAAGATCTGATTCCGTCAGATGTGACCATCCAGGTGTTGTGCCAAGCTCGGGAAGAGCTGATTGAAAAAACGGTCGAAGCGATTCAGGGGAGCCAACGGGCGATTTTCCACCTGTACAATTCAACCTCTACTTTACAGCGCCGGGTCGTATTCCGGATGGACAAGGAAGAGGTGATCAAGCTGGCAGTCGTCGCAACCGAACTGGTGAAGAAATACACGTCAGTGCTGAGTGATACTGCGGTCACTCTGGAATACTCGCCGGAGAGTTATACGGCGACCGAGATGGAGTTTGCGGTAGAGATCTGTGCTGCCGTGATGGAGGTGTGGCAACCGCAGGTCGATGACAAAGTGATCTTGAATCTTCCTTCCACCGTAGAGATGGCGACGCCCAACATCTATGCAGACCAGTTGGAGTGGTTCATCCGCCACTTACCCCAGCGGGATAAGGCAGTCATCAGCCTGCATACTCACAACGACCGGGGCACCGGTAACGCAGCATCCGAATTGGGGCTGATGGCAGGCGCCGAGCGGATTGAGGGCACCTTGTTTGGCAACGGGGAAAGAACCGGGAATGCAGACATCATTACTTTGGCGATGAATCTGTTTTCCCAAGGCGTCGACCCCTGCTTGTACTTGTCAGACATGGCAAGCATAGTAGCCGTTGCTGAGGAGTGTACCAAGATACCGGTCCATGCCCGGCATCCCTACGCGGGAGATCTGGTCTTTACTGCTTTTTCCGGATCCCATCAGGATGCGATCCGCAAGGGTATGAGGGTCGTGGAAAAGGGAGAGGACGCGCTGTGGGAAGTGCCTTATCTGCCGATCGATCCTACAGATGTCGGTGGATCCTATCGGGAAACGGTGCGCGTTAACAGCCAATCGGGAAAAGGCGGCATCGCGTTCGTACTGGAAAACTACTACGGCGTGTCTCTGCCCAGGTCGTTGCTGTTGGAGTTCAGCCCATTAGTTCAGAAGTTGTCTGAACTGGACGGGGGCGAACTGAGCCCAAAGGAGATCTGGGACGCGTTTGTAAAAGAATTCATCGAAGCGGATGGCCCCTACCGTCTGTTGGACTATCAGATCAAAATGAATTCGGACGGTCGCGAAGCCTGCCACGGCCGCATTAAGGTGGCTGACAACACCGTGGACGTGAATGGCGAAGGCTCCGGACCGATCGATGCATTTGTAGATGGATTGGGACTGGCTCTAAACGAGCCCCTCAACGTGGTCGATTACCAGGAATATGCCCTGGGCAAGGGCAAGGAAGCGCAAGCGATCTGTATCCTGGCGATTACCGATGATAAGGAGAACAGGTATTACGGGGTAGGCATCAGTCAGAACACCATCACGGCCGCATTTCAGTCGATCATCGCAGCGATCAATCGCAAGTGGAAGTAGTGTCTGAAATCACTTCCCGGGCAGATTCGATTCTGCCCGGGATATTTTCGCAGTTCTAATCATGTTGTCGTTGAGCTGCACTATTTCGATGTGGTAACCAGCCAAGCTGACACATACGTTTGCGTCGGGAATGGTCTCCAGGTAGTCCGTAATTAAACCATTGAAGGTTTTGGAGCCACCGGTGGGCAGATCGAATCCCAGGCTTCTGTTGATGGCCCTTATGTTCGCGCCGCCATCGATCAGATAGGAGCCATCCTCCTGTGGGTTGATATCGATGCTTGTGTCTGCCAAGTCAGTGGTGAACTCGCCGACGATCTCCTCGAGAATATCCTCGAGGGTGACGATTCCCTGAATGTCACCATATTCATCGACCACCATGCCGATACGTTGTTTCTCTTGCTGAAAGTTGAATAACTGGGTATGCAGGGGGGTGTTTTCAGGGACGAAATAGGCGTCCTGGGTTTCCTCCAACAGTGCCTGCTTTGTCACTTCGCCAAGCGTTAGGAAATGGGTGGTGTTACGCAGATGCAGAATGCCGTAAATCTCGTCGATATCGGTCTTGAATACCGGCAACCTGGTATGCTGACTGGACCTGAGTAGATTGATGATATCTTTGATGTCGTCGTCGGTATCGATCCCAACTATTTCACTTCGTGGGATCATGATATCGTCAACGGTCACGTTTTCCAGGTCCAGAATGCTCAGCAACATATTTTGCGGCCGTTGTCCGATCTTTGAACGTTCGTGGACGACGGTTCGCAGTTCGTCTGTACTGAGATGATCTGAAACAGTGGCTGCTGACTTCACGCCTACCATTCTTAGGAATCCATTGGTGATGAAGTTAACCAACCATACTAGGGGGTAGAACAGCCACAGCAGGAATTGCAGAATGTAGGCTGATGGAAGCGCCACTTTTTCCGGGTAGACTGCAGAAATTGTTTTCGGAGCAACTTCTGCAAAGATCAGAAATACGATGGTGCAGACAATGGGCGCGACAGCAATTCCACTTTCCCCAAAAATCTCGAGAGCAATCAGCGTTGCTATTGAGGCCGCTGAGAAATTGACGAAGTTATTGCCGATCAGGATCACCCCCAGCAGGCGGTCCGGTCTTTCCAGGAGCTTACTGGCGCGAATGGCACCACCGTGTTTCTTACCGACCAGATGGCGTAATCGGTATCGATTCAGTGCCATCATGGCTGTTTCTGAACCGGAGAAATAGGCTGACAGAACTATCAGGATGATGATTGCGCTTAATTGGGCGCCTATGGATGAATCTTCCAAAAAGGAGTCGACCTCATGTCACTGCGGAATGGCTGTTGTAAGGCTAATTGGGTGCAGTGTCAAGCTGGCACCAGGGTTTTTCGTCATGGTTCATCGACCCACCAATACAACCTCGAACGTCGTGCACGGTGATTTAGTCTTTGCAGCGGACAGGGTTTGCTACATCCGCTGCAGAATGATTTCTGCTACCAGTTTGCTACCGAAGTATCCCAAGGCCAGCAATCCGAATCCGCTTAGAGTCCAACCGATTGCTGTTCGGCCACGCCATCCCAGTTGATGACGCCCCCACAAGAGGATGACAAATACAACCCAGGAGGCGAGCGTAATCAATGTATGATGAACGATGTGCTGAGCGAACATATCCTCCAGGTACAGAAAACCGGTGAGAATGGATAGGGTCAAGATGATCAACCCAACCCACAGTAGTTCGAACAGTAGGGACTCCATGGTCTGCAGGGGAGGCAACGCTTTCAGCAGTGAGAAACTTCCCTTCCGTTTGAGTTGCCGGTTCTCGAATGCCAGCAGCAGCGCCTGGAATGCTGCAATCGTAAGCACGCTGTAGGCGACGACTGAGAGCAGTATGTGGCCGATAATTCCACCTTCCAGGTCTGATCTCGGGGCATAAGAGGTCCCCACAAACAGCGACAGCCAGATTGCCACGACAGCTGCCGGGAACAGTACGATTAGGAGATTATCCACCGGTTTTCCCAGGCTGCTGAACAAGATCGTCGTGGCGACCACGCAGCAGATGAGGGATGCCATGGCGAAAAAGCTCATGTTGATACCGGCTGACGTGAAGATTTCCCCATACACACCGATCCCGTGGAACAGGATAGCGGCGAAGCCGGAAGTCAACACCCAGACGCGTTTGCTGGGGACATCCCGCTTCAGACTAACTCCTTGGACTGTGGACCCGGTGATGTAAAACAGCGTCGCTAGGATGCCGAGAATAATTCCATTCATTTGAGCAGATTCCTGCACGGTTCCATCGATGGCAAGTCCATTGTGTCACAGGACTTGTAGTTTTCAAAATAGGAAGATAATTGAAGCGGACTGGGAAATTTGCTGGGTTATAATACGTGTTGACTCGTTGTTGCCCGGGAACCTGAACCGCATGTTTGAAACGCTAACTGAACGTTTAAGCCAGACTCTTGCCAGCGTCACAGGTCGCGCTAAATTAACCGATGAGAATATTCAAAGTACCCTGAGTGAAATCCGCACGGCGCTGCTTGAAGCCGATGTAGCACTGTCCGTCGTGACGGAGTTTGTAGAAAAGGTACGCGCGCGCGCCATCGGACAGGAAGTATCGAGGAGCCTGAGTCCCGGGCAGGTATTTACCAAGATTGTCAGCGATGAACTGATCCGCGTGATGGGTAGTGAATCCGACTCCCTCGAACTGTCGGTACAACCTCCAGCTGTTATCCTGCTTGCCGGCCTGCAGGGATCGGGCAAGACCACCACCGCAGCCAAGCTGGCCTTGTGGCTCCGACAGCGCGAAAAGAAATCGGTGATGATGGTGAGTGCTGACGTATACAGGCCCGCCGCGATCGACCAGTTAGCAGTGTTGGCAAGGGAAGCAGAGGCTGCGTTCCATGACAGTTCCCCGGATCAGAAACCGGTGGATATCGTATCGTCCGCTGTCGCCAGCGCGAAGAAACAGTTTATGGATGTGCTCATCGTCGACACGGCCGGGCGACTGCACATAGATGAGCAGATGATGACCGAGATTCGCAATCTGCACACCGCCCTGTCGCCCGTTGAGACACTGTTTATAGTCGACTCAATGACCGGTCAGGATGCCGCAGCTACGGCTCGATCCTTCAACGAAGCGGTCCCGTTGACCGGAGTGATCCTGACAAAGGCGGACGGCGATGCCAGAGGCGGCGCTGCCTTGTCGGTTAGATCGGTCACCGGCAAACCGATCAAGTTTATGGCAGTAGGTGAAAAAATCGATGCCCTTGAGGCGTTCTATCCGGATCGCGTCGCTTCCCGAATTCTAGGCATGGGTGATGTTCTCTCTCTGATCGAGGAAGCGGAACAGAAGATCGATAAAAAGAAGGCGAATAGACTTGCCAGGAAAATCAGCAAGAGGAAAAGATTTGATCTCAACGACTTTAGGGACCAGATCCAGCAGATGAGTAATCTGGGTGGTGTGACCAGCCTGCTCGACAAGATGCCGGGGATGGGCAACCTGGCCAATGCGGCCCAGGAAAAGGTGAACGATAGCATGTTCGTACAGATGGAGGCCATCATCAATTCCATGACGCCCAAAGAGAGGCACTACCCGGACAACATCAACGGTTCACGCAAGAAGAGGATCTCGGCAGGCTCCGGCACCCAGATCCAGGATGTGAATCGCTTGCTTAAACAACATAAGCAGATGCAGAAGATGATGCACAAGCTGACCAGAAAGGGCGGTATGGCCAATATGATGAGAGGAATGCAGGGAGCTGCCCCACCGGGTCGGGGTGGATTTCCACGCATGTGAACCGGGCGCGCGCACGAGCTGCTTCCCGTTAGCTGTTACCGGCAGAATTGAAGTCGATTCAAGAACTTGGGAATCTTCGAAAAGGTATTATTATGCATTCGATTGCCGTACAATACCGGCCCTTTTGACAATGAACGTATGAAGAAGGAACTAGAGTTCGATGGTCGTAATTCGTTTATCCCGCGCTGGCGGTAAGAAAAGACCCTTCTACCACATCACGATTGCAGACAAGCGCAACGCGCGGGATGGTCGGTTTATAGAGCGGGTCGGCTTTTTCAATCCCGTAGCTACGGGCGGTGAAGAACAGCTCAGGATTGATCTGCCCAGATGTGAGTATTGGCTCGGCCAGGGCGCACAGCCATCGGACCGAGTGTCGAAGTTGATTAAGGAGTGGCGCAAGAGCTTGCATCAAACGGACGAGGCCGCCTAGACCTGGATCAGAGATTTGATGGAAGCCGATTGTTCCGACACTGTGATCTTGGGACGTGTATTGTCCGTCTACGGTGTTAAGGGCTGGCTGAGAATATATTCCTATACCGATCCGATTGAAACCATTCTGTCATACCGACCCTGGTTGCTAAGAATGCAAAACAGCTGGCAGGAAATGCCGGTGGCGCAGGGCAGGAAACTGACCAAAGCGATCATAGCTCGCCTTGACGGTTGCGAGTCCAGAGACCAGGCGACCAACTATTGCGGGGCTGAGATTGCCATCAGCTCGTCGCAGTTGACGGAATTGAAGCAAGGAGAGTATTACTGGCGACAACTGGAAGGGCTGGTGGTAGTCGATACGCAAGGTAATCGGTTAGGAAAGGTCGATCACCTGATTGAGACAGGTGCCAACGATGTATTGGTCGTGCAAGGAGATTCATGTAGCATCGATAATCGGGAGCGTCTTATCCCCTTCACCAAGGGCAGGGCGATCAGGGACGTCGATCTGGCAGAGGCAGTGATCAGAGTGGATTGGGACTCAGACTTCTAATGGTTTGAGATGAAATCCGGGATATGTGGGACGAAGCGTCAGACTATGTGGGTCGGAATAGTATCGATATTCCCCGAGATGTTTCAGGCCATTTCTGCCTACGGAATTACACGCAGAGCCATTGAAGCAGGATCGCTGCAGCTGGAATTTTGGAATCCCAGGGACTACGCAGAAGACAAGCACAGAACCGTTGATGATCGACCCTACGGTGGTGGTCCGGGCATGTTGATGAAAGTCCAGCCGCTACGGAATGCGATTCAGCAGGCCAAGAAAAGCGGTCGGCCGGATGCAAAAGTGATCTGTCTTTCACCCCAGGGCAGAACCGTCGATCAGGGTCTTCTGCGAGACCTCTTGGAGAGGGAGAAGATGGTGCTCGTCGCGGGCCGTTACGAGGGAATCGACGAACGAATACTGCAGACTGAGGTGGATGAAGAGTGTTCCATCGGTGATTATGTAGTAACCGGTGGCGAGCTGCCCGCCATGGTTCTAATAGACGCCATGGTTCGCTTGATACCCGGTGTGTTGGGACATTCAGAATCAGCGCGACTGGACTCGTTCTGGAATGGATTGCTGGACTATCCTCAGTATACGCGACCGGAACGGATTGACGGTCTAACAGTGCCCGCGGTGCTGTTAAGTGGTGATCACCAGGCGATCAAACAGTGGCGCTTGAAGCAATCCTTAGGACGAACCTGGCAAAGGCGTCCTGAATTGATAGAGCAGCTACAATTGGACAACGAACAGCGTCAGCTTCTGGATGAGTTCATTCGAGAAGTAACGGCGTCGAACAAGGGTGAGGGCAATGACTAAGGATATTATAGAACAGATTGAAGCGGATCAGGTGAGACAGGATATTCCTGATTTTGGTGCCGGTGATACCGTCGTTGTCCAGGTCAAGGTAAGGGAGGGCAGCCGTGAAAGGTTGCAGGCATTCGAGGGCGTCGTGATCGGCAAGAAGAATCGAGGGCTAAATTCAGCCTTTACCGTAAGAAAGATCTCCCACGGTGTCGGCGTGGAACGATCGTTCCAGACTCACAGTCCAATGATCAGTGCTATCCAAGTAAAAAGACGCGGCGATGTCAGACAGGCAAAACTGTACTACCTGCGCGAGAGAAGTGGCCGTGCCGCTCGTATCAAAGAGAAGCTCGCCAAGCCCAACTAAACCTGGCGTTTCCATCCGTGCCTGTGAATCGAATCACTTTCAAGGCACCAGCATCTGCCTAACTACTTGCCACTTGCTCAAGCTTGAAGTGTTCTCCATTTCTATCCTTAAGTTATTGATTTGTATTGATATATTCCTCAGGACTTAGTATTGTAGTGGGTGTGATCCGTCCCTGCGGGCAACTATGGAAATTCTCGACAAATCTGACCAGGCTGTAATTTCAGGATTTCTCGATAGCCTTTGGATGGAAAAGGGGCTCAGCGATAATACGCTCAGTTCCTACCGAAGGGATCTGCAAATCTTCACTCGCTGGCTGACCCCGAGAAACAAAGCCCTGCTGGCGGCATCCAGACAGGATATTCTGCAATATCTGTCGTATCGGCTCGGCCAGGGAATAAAAGCCAGATCTACTGCCAGATTACTGGCAACTCTGCGTGGCCTGTACCGTTATCTGCTGAGAGAGAACCGGATCGAAGAGGACCCAACGCTGCGCGTGGAAAACCCAAAGCTGGGCCGATCCCTGCCGGATGCCCTGACGGAGCAGGATGTTGAGAAGTTGCTGGAAGCACCGGATGTGAGTACGGCCATCGGTTGCCGGGACAGAACCATGCTCGAATTGCTGTACGCCTGTGGTCTACGCGTCAGTGAACTGGTTACCTTGAGTGTCAGTAATGTGAATCTGCGCCAGGGAGTGATTCGCATCATAGGAAAGGGCAATAAGGAGCGACTGGTGCCTATGGGTGACGAAGCGATCGGTTGGATCACCCGATTCATTAGGGAAGCAAGGAGTGGCCTGTTGACGAAGAGTCTTTCCGCAGAGGTACTGTTTCCCAGCAATCGAGGCGCGCAGATGACACGGCAGGCGTTCTGGTATCGTATCAAACAACACGCCCGCAAGGCGGCGATCGAGAGAAAGATCTCTCCCCATACCTTGAGACACGCATTCGCCACCCATTTACTCAACCATGGTGCCGATTTAAGGGTAGTGCAGCTGCTCCTGGGGCACAGTGATCTGTCCACGACACAGATCTACACTCATGTTGCGGACCTTCGTATGAAAGAGCTCCACAGGGTTCATCACCCGCGCGGGTAACAGTGTCAGCAGCTTCTCGGCGGGTTAACTAGACCATTGAGGCACTTTCTGGATGTAACGAGGTCATCAAGGTGTATGCTGGTGGTCGGTTCGGACACAGAGGCTGAGTACCCACTTTGATTGGATCGGGTCTATTAATAATTGAAACTGCAGTTGTGTTGGTGCAAAGTGCAGTATCCAGTGCGAAGTAGGCAATTTAAAGCTGAGGAATATATGGGCAAGATCGTATTATTCGTGTTTTTGACAGCAGGCTTGAATACTGCATTCGGTGAGGCACTCTCGCTGGATGAAGTACGGCAGAAGCTCTTGAGCAGCAAGCCCGATCTGCCGATTTTGAAAGTCAGTCACAGTCCATTGGAGGGGTTCTACCAGGTTACTCTGCCCGCGGGAAACATACTCTACGTAACGGAGGACGTGCGTCACTTTATTGCCGGTGATCTGTACCAGGTGAACAGCAGCCATCTCGTCAACCTGACCGAAACCGAAAGGAGCACTAACCGCAAGGAGATGATCGCCTCGGTCAATCCCAGTGAAATGTTGATTTTTGCACCGCCGCAAACCAAAGCATCTGTCACTGTTTTCACCGACGTGGATTGCAGCTATTGCAGAAAACTGCACAGGGAAGTCCCTGAACTCAATCGCATGGGTATAGCGATTCGCTACCTGGCCTATCCCAGAGCCGGTATCCACTCAGCTTCCTATGACAAAATCGTGTCGGCCTGGTGTGCCGACAATCCTCAAGTTGCCCTTACAAAAGCCAAGATGGGCCAGGAAATTCCTGCCAAGACCTGTGACAATCCGGTGGCCAAGCAATTCCAGTTAGGCAATGAGCTTGGGGTAACCGGAACGCCGGCGCTTGTTCTGGACGATGGTCGTCTACTTCCAGGCTACATGCCTGCGGCGGAACTGGCAAAGCTATTGGATATGTAGAGGGTCCCACAGCCATATTCCAAAGGGCCCTCGCAACGAGGGCCCTTTTTTTTGTAAGGTAGCAGGTATGGATTTGGGTGGGCGGAACTGGCAGAGCAAGTGGATATGTAGAGGGCCTAATGGCCGAATCACAAAAGGCCCTCGCAACGAGGGCCCTTTCTTTTGCAAGGTAGCAGGTATGGATTTGAGTGTGCGGATCTGGCAGAGCTATTGGACGTGTAAAGGGTCCCATAGCCGAATTCCAAAGGGCCCTCGTAGCGAGGGCCGTGTTTTTGTAAGGTAGCAGATATCGATTGGGTGACAGGATATGGATGAATTTCCTCGTATAAAACGATTACCCCCCTATATTTTCAGCATCACGGATGAGCTGAAACAAACAGCCAGAGCGAAGGGCGAAGACATCATCGATTTTGGCATGGGTAATCCCGATCAGCCGACGCCTGCGCATATAGTGGACAAGCTCGTTGAAACGGTGCAGCGAGGCGATACGCACCGATATTCTCAGTCGAAGGGAATTCCTCGTCTGCGCAAGGCTATCTGTGACTGGTATCAGCGTCGTTTCGATGTGGTGCTGGACCCGCAGACAGAGGCCATCGTTACCATGGGGTCCAAAGAGGGCATCGCCCACCTGGCCATGGCAGTTCTGGGACCGGGGGATGGGGTGCTGGTCCCCAATCCATCCTATCCGGTGCACACCTATGGATTTGTAATTGCCGATGCTGATGTCAAACACGTTCCCTTGACGCCGGATGTGGATTTCTTCTATGAGCTGGAACAAGCCATCAGGAACAGTTGGCCAAAACCGAAAGTTCTGGTAATCAATTTTCCAGGAAATCCAACCACCCAGTGTGTTGACTTGGATTTCTTTCAACGTGTCATCGATGTTGCCCGGGAGAACAATATCTGGGTTATTCAGGATCTGGCCTACGCAGATCTGGTCTTCGATGGCTACAAGGCCCCGTCAATTCTGCAGATCGAGGGTGCCAAAGAGATTGCAGTCGAATTCTTCACGCTCTCCAAGAGCTACAACATGCCAGGCTGGAGAGTTGGTTTCTGCTGCGGCAATGCCAAGCTGGTGGGTGCACTCGGCAGGATCAAGTCCTATCTGGACTATGGCATGTTCACACCCATCCAGGTTGCCGGCATTGCAGCCCTGGATGCGGACCAGGCCAGCGTAGCGGAGATCCGCAATAGATATCAGCGCCGCAGGGACACGCTCTGCGATGGAATGAACGCGATCGGCTGGGAGATCACGCCACCAAAAGCCACCATGTTTGTGTGGGCCAAAATACCTGCACAGTTCGCTCATCTTGACTCTCTCGAATTCAGCAAGAAACTGCTCATCGAAGCCAAGGTGGCCGTTTCTCCCGGCGTTGGTTTTGGCGCCTACGGTGATGATCATGTACGCTTTGCATTGATTGAAAATGAGCACAGAACCAGGCAGGCAATTAGAGGAATGCGCCGCATGTTCAGGAATGGGTAGATTGTGTAGTAGTTCGTCTGGTAGAGCCCGGAATAGAGGAGAGGCAAGTTGAAGTCGATCAATATCGGAATTTGTGGTCTGGGGACCATCGGTGCGGGAACGTTCAACCTGATTGATCAGAACAGTACCATCATCACCCAACGTACCGGCAGGGAGATCAGGGTGATTCAGGTGAGTGATCTCATCGACAATCCCGCCTGTGATCTGTCGTCCGTTGATTTGAGCAGAGACATATTCGAAGTAGCCCGCAATCCGCAGGTCGACATTCTGGTGGAACTGATCGGGGGTACTACCACCGCATTGAAGTTGATCCTCAGCGCCATTGAAAACAACAAGCATGTGGTTACCGCTAACAAAGCGCTGATCGCTCAGCACGGCCGGGAGATATTTGCAGCCGCCGAGCAGAAGGGAGTGATGGTTGCATATGAGGCCTCCATCGGTGGTGGGATTCCTATTGTGAAAGCACTCAGGGAGGGATTGGCGGCGAACCGGGTGCAATGGATCGCCGGAATAATAAACGGCACATCCAACTATATTCTCACTGAGATGGAAGAGAAGCAGCGGGATTTTGCCGATGTCTTAAGCGAGGCACAACAGCTTGGTTATGCTGAAGCCGATCCCACCTTTGACATCGAGGGGATCGATGCAGCCCATAAGCTGACTATTCTCTCGTCCATTGCGTTCGGTCACCCGCTGCAGTTTGATCAGGCCTACACGGAAGGCATTGCAGAGATCACCCAGACGGATATTCGCTTCGCTTCTGAACTGGGTTACCGCATAAAACATCTGGGCATCACGCGCAGACTTGAGGAAGGTGTGGAATTGCGAGTGCATCCGGCGCTCATTGCCAAGAAAGACCTGCTTGCCAATATCAGCGGCGTCATGAATGCCGTTATGGTCAACAGTGATGCGGCCGGGTCCACCATGTATTATGGGGCGGGTGCGGGCGCTGTGCCCACGGCGTCCGCCGTCGTGGCTGACATCATCGACATGACCCGCTCATTGGATTTACCCTCTGCAGAACGAATTCCCTACATGTCCTTTCAGCCGGAGCATATCCAGGAAGAGAAGATTCTACCCGTTAGCGAAATCCACTCAGCCTACTATCTGCGTATGGATGTTCTCGACAAGCCGGGCGAGATGGCAAATATATCCAGGATACTGAGTGAGGATCAGATCAGTATTGAAGCCTTGATTCAGAAGGAAGCCCACACCTCCGGACAGGAAGCTCCGGTCCCCATCGTGATCATCACCGACCGGGTCAAAGAAAGTCTTATGGATCATGCCATCGCTGCCATCGAAGAAATACCGGATTTACGGGGCAGGGTCACCAGAATACGCGTTGAATCCCTGGCCGGGGAATAAAGGTGCAGAGATCGCTCGTTAGAAGAGCCCAGCGACCGACTGGTTTTTCCAGCGATGTGCCGGCCCTGTTGCAGCGAGTCTACGCAGCACGCGGCGTCGAAACGGAAGAGGATCTGGACCTCACTATTAGCCGTCTGCTTCCGCCGGATAGCCTGAAAGGTATTGAGCAGGGCTCGCGGTTGCTATGTGACACGATTGCCGGAGCCAGCCCCATCCTGATCGTTGGGGATTTTGATGTGGATGGCGCAACAAGTACAGCTCTGATGGTGCGTGCATTGAAAGCTATGGGTGTACAACGCGTCGATTACCTGGTACCCAACCGTTTTGAGTTTGGCTATGGCTTGACGCCCGAGATTGTAGAAGTTGCAGCCGAGCGTCATCCGCAGCTGATCATCACAGTAGACAATGGCATATCCAGCATCGAGGGGGTAGCACTTGCCCGGGATAAGGGCATCAAGGTCCTGATCACCGATCACCATCTCTCGGGCGAAGAGCTTCCGCAAGCCGATGCCATCGTGAACCCCAATCAATCGGGTTGCCAGTTTCCCAGCAAGTATCTGGCGGGCGTAGGTGTCGCTTTCTATCTGCTGTCTGCTGTAAGAAGTCGTTTAAGAACGATGCACTGGTTCGAACAGCAGACTATCGATGAACCCCTACTGTCTGATTTTCTGGATCTGGTAGCTCTTGGTACTGTGGCTGATGTGGTAACTCTGGATTACAACAACCGGATAATGGTGCATGAGGGAATCCGGCGCATTCGAGCTGGCCGTACCCGGCCCGGCATCGTCGCCCTACTTGAGGTTACAGGTCGCGATGAAGAGCACCTTGTGGCAGCAGATTTGGCCTATGCGATCGGACCAAGGCTCAATGCCGCCGGACGTCTCAAGGACATGTCCGTGGGAATTGAGTGTTTGCTCAGCGAAGACATCTCTCATGCCCGGAACTTGGCGAGACGTCTGAATGAACTCAACAGTGATCGCAGGGCCATTGAAGAGGAGATGCAGGATCAGGCTGTTCTCGACCTTGAGAGTTTTGACGAGCAGGGCCATGAGCTGCCGTTCGGCCTGTGCCTTTACAACAAAGACTGGCACCAGGGCGTCGTCGGCATATTGGCCTCCCGTATCAAGGACAGAGTACACCGTCCGGTGATCGTTTTCGCAGATGGCGGCGGCGTGCAACCCGATCTGAAGGGATCCGGCCGGTCCGTAGCTGGCTTTCACATCAAAGATGCCCTGCAGAACATCGCTTCGAAACAACCTGACCTGATCAAAGGATTCGGTGGTCATTCCATGGCAGCCGGGTTGACACTGGATCGATCCAATTTCGAACAATTCAGAAAAGCGTTCGATGGTGAAGTCAGAAGCAAGCTCGGTGAAGATGATCTGAAGGGCACGCTTCTGAGTGATGGCGAACTTGGCCCTGAGGATTTCAATCTGTCCACCGCCACATTGATCAGGGAGGGTGGTCCCTGGGGAGAGGGCTTTGCTGAGCCTCTGTTTGACGGGGATTTTGAAATCGTGCAGCAGAGGATCGTGGGAGAGAAGCACCTCAAACTGCGCCTGCGGCTGGATTCAGGTAGAGTAGTTGATGCGATCGCCTTTAATCGAGACGAACTCAGTAACAACCATCGAGTTAGATTGGCCTACCGGCTGGATGTCAACCTGTTCAGAGGCAAGCAGTCGCTGCAACTGATCGTGGAGGATCTGTTTGAGTGTTGATCAGCAACTTCACGTTTCCAGTGGACTGCAAGTGATCGTTGAGGATCTGGGCACACGTTTCCGGTGGACGGCAGATGGAGTAGAATGCGCATCCTCTAACTCCATTGCGGAATAAACTATCCATGTTCGAAGTGAATCCCTTACTCAACGAGATCAAAGATCTGACTGAGCGCACTGAAATTCTCAGGGGGTACCTTTGACTATGATGGCAAAAAAGACCGGCTTGCAGAGGTCGAGCTGGAGTTAGCGGATTCCTCCGTTTGGGACAATCCTGGCAATGCCCAGCAACTGGGCAGAGAAAGAGCCACTCTCGAATCGATCTTTGCTACCATTGCGGCCCTGATGAACGGGCTGCAGGACGCTCGGGAGCTGGTGGAGTTGGCGGCGGAAGAAGAAGATGAGTCCTTCCTGGCAGAAGCCCAATCCGATCTGACTAAATTGACCGACCGGTTGCAGGAAGTCGAGTTCCAGCGAATGTTCTCCGGTAAGATGGATCACAACAACGCCTACCTGAACGTTCAGTCCGGGTCCGGGGGAACCGAGGCACAGGATTGGGCCAACATGTTACTGCGCATGTATCTGCGCTGGGGTGAACGCAAGGGTTTCCGCACCGAGATCACCGAACTGTCGTCCGGTGAGGTCGCCGGGATAAAGGGTGCTACAATCCTGTTCGAAGGAGAATTCGCATTCGGTTGGTTACGAACCGAAACCGGCGTACATCGACTGGTGAGGAAGTCGCCGTTCGATTCGGGCAATCGCAGACATACATCCTTTGCCTCGATCTTTATCTCTCCCGAGTTGGATGATGATATAGAAATAGATCTGGATATGACGGAAGTGCGAGTGGATACCTACAGGTCAAGCGGTGCAGGTGGCCAGCACGTCAACAAAACAGACTCCGCTGTCAGATTGTCTCATCTTCCCAGCGGCATCGTAGTGCAATGCCAGAATCAGAGATCCCAACACAAGAACAAGGATATGGCGATCAAACAGCTGCGAGCCAAGCTCTATGAGATGGAGGAGCAAAAGCGCAGCGACGAGATGCGCGTGATCGAAGACAACAAATCTGATATCAGTTGGGGAAGCCAGATTCGATCCTATGTGCTGGACTCCGGTCGTATCAAGGACCTGCGCACAAATGTGGAGACCTCCAACACGAATGCCGTGCTGGATGGTGACCTGGACCCGTTTATAGAAGCCAGTCTGAAACAAGGTGTGTAATTCATTCGAGATCGACTGTCCGCTCAATTAACAATCGTTGTAATAAGGCCGTAACTATGTGCCCCTCTAAGAATCAGTTAGAAACAGAGATTGACGAAAACGACATCATCGCACAGCGACGCAGCAAGCTTGCCGATATGCGCAGCCTGGGGATCGCTTTTCCAAATGATTTCAGGAGAGACGCATTTGCCGGAGAGTTGCATGCAAAATATGACGAGAAAACCAAGGAGGAATTAGCTGTTGATGCCATGCAGGTATCCGCTGCCGGTAGAGTCGTGCTAAAGCGGGTTATGGGAAAGGCCAGCTTTCTGACGGTGCAGGATGTTACCGGTCGAATCCAGTTTTATGTCAGAAAAGAGGAGCTGCCGGAAGGGATCTATGAGGATTTCCGTAAGTGGGATATAGGCGATATCGTTGGTGGTGTCGGGCAGTTGATGAAGACCAACAAAGGTGAATTGTCAGTACAGGTCAATTCAATTCGTTTGCTCACGAAATCTCTGCGCCCATTGCCGGAAAAACACAAGGGGTTGGCCGATACCGAGATTCGATACCGGCAGCGCTATCTGGATCTGATCGTCAACGAAGCGTCTCGCAACGTCTTTACGACAAGATCGAAAACGATCCATGCTATGCGCCGATATCTGATCGAACGTGATTTTATGGAAGTTGAGACCCCCATGATTCAGTCGATTCCCGGCGGTGGTGCGGCAGAGCCGTTCACCACTCACTACAATGCCTTGGACGCGGACATGTACCTTCGAGTTGCTCCCGAGCTGAATCTGAAACGTCTGGTCGTGGGTGGCTTCGAAAGGGTGTTCGAGATCAATCGAAACTTCAGGAATGAGGGAGTGTCGACCAAACACAGTCCGGAATTTACCATGCTGGAGTATTATCAGGCGTTCGCAGATTACGATGACCTGATGAATCTAACAGAAGATATGTTTCGCACTCTGGCAATGCAGGTGATTGGAACTACCGAGTTTGTCTATCAAAACACGACGATCGATTTCGGCAAGCCTTTTGCTCGTCTAACACTACTCGGCGCAATTGCGCAATTCAATTCGGACATCGACGAGAAGGACCTGTCGAGTCTGAGTGGGGCAAAGAAAATAGCCAAGCAGTTTGGAATCGAAGTAAACAAGTCCTGGGGGTTAGGGAAACTGCAGATGGAGATCTTCGAGGCCTGCGTGGAAGATCGAATCGAGCAACCAACCTTCATCACCCAGTACCCGATCGAAGTATCGCCGCTCGCCCGTCGCAACGACACGGATCCGTCTGTGACTGACCGGTTTGAGATCTTTGTCATGGGCACGGAGATCGCCAATGGCTTTTCCGAACTCAATGATCCTGAAGATCAGGCTGAGCGTTTCCGTCAGCAGGTGTTGGCGAAGGAAGCAGGAGACAATGAAGCGATGCATTATGATGAAGACTATATCACGGCGTTGGAATATGGGTTGCCACCTACGGCCGGCGAGGGCGTCGGCGTTGACAGGTTGGTCATGCTGTTTACGGATTCTCCCTCTATACGTGATGTGATCTTGTTTCCTCACATGCGACCTAAGAAATAAAGGCAGAGGCCTGCATGCCCACACCTGCGTCGGGACAGATCAATCTGGAATCATCCTGGCTCGCCTTGCTCCAGGATGAATTCCAGCAAGGCTATATGATCGAGCTAAGGGAGTTCCTGGTCGGGGAGAAGAGAAGGCGCAAGACCATCTATCCGAAAGGCAGCGAATACTTCAATGCGCTGGATAGCACCCCCTTCGACCAGGTGAAAGTGGTGATCCTGGGCCAGGATCCCTATCACGGTCCGGGACAGGCGCACGGACTTTGTTTTTCGGTGCAGGCAGGACTCGACCTACCCCCTTCGCTACAGAATATTTATAAAGAAATTGCCGACGATCTGAAGGCTGATCAATCTGCCGGGTCATTCTTGAGCGGCTGTCTCGCCGGTTGGGCAGAGCAGGGCGTATTGCTGCTGAACAGTGTTCTGACTGTAGAGCGAGGCCGAGCGGCATCTCATCAGGGCAAGGGATGGGAGCAGTTTACCGACAAGATCGTTGAATTACTCAGCACCCAGCGGGAGTATCTCGTCTTTCTGTTGTGGGGCAGTTATGCGCAACGCAAGGGCAGTGTAATCGATGCACGCAAACACCTGGTTTTGAGCTCTCCGCACCCCTCGCCTCTGTCAGCTCACCGAGGTTTTTTTGGTAACAGGCACTTCTCAAAGTGCAATGACTATCTGACATCGAACGGTAAGGAACCGATTGACTGGTTGCAACCGGGCTAACCATGGCGCGTCGAGCAAACTGCCGGCCTGCCGGCGAATGCGAAACACACTTAGAGAAAGGAAAAACTATGGTGCAGGTACTGGATATTTATATCGATGGTGAATTCCGACAGAGCGATTGCACCGATTTGATCCCCGTTGTCAATCCCGCCACTCAGGAACTGTTGGCCAACGCGCCCCTTACTACGACTGCAGAGATTGATCTGGCAGTAGCATCAGCTTATCAGGCATTCTTGCAGTGGCGCACAGTTCCAGCATCCGAGCGTGTCAGAATGATGATGAGCTACCAAATGCTGCTCAAAGAGAAGCAGGATGAGATCGCCACCATCTTGAGTCAGGAAACCGGAAAGATCTTCGCTGATGCCAAAGGGGAAGTTTGGCGAGGGATTGAAGTTGCCGAACAGGCGTGCAACATTCCCTCGCTGATGATGGGAGAAACAGCAGAAAATGTTGCCAGAGAGATCAATACCTACAGTTATCTACAGCCGCTTGGGGTATGTGTTGGGATAACACCTTTCAACTTTCCAGCCATGATTCCCCTGTGGATGTATCCGCTGGCAATTGCCTGCGGCAATGCGTTTATATTGAAACCTTCTGAACAGGATCCCATGACACCCAACAAACTGGTGGAGTTGTTCTACCAGGCGGGCTTTCCCAAAGACCTCATTCAACTCGTGCATGGCGGCAAGGATCAGGTGAATCACCTGCTTGCCCATGGGCGGGTCAAGGCGATTTCCTTCGTCGGCTCCGTCCAGGTTGGCCAACATGTCTATCGAAGGGGCACCGATAACCTGAAACGGGTGCAGTGCCTGACCGGTGCCAAGAACCACCTGGTGATCATGCCCGATGCAGATAAGGATCAGACAATCAGTGGCCTGGTGGGTTCGGCCGTGGGCGCTGCCGGACAAAGGTGCATGGCTAACAGTGTGGCTGTGTTTGTTGGCGAGTCCAGGGAGTGGATCAACGATCTTCGCGATGCACTGGCAGTGGCAAGACCAGGTCCCTGGGATGGCGAAAGTGCCGCCTACGGTCCCCAGATAAGTCGGCAGGCGAAAGAGAGGATTCTAGGGTACATCGAGAAGGGAAAAGAGGAGGGTGCAACTTGCTTGCTGGATGGCTCCGAATGTCAGGTGGAAAACTATCCCCTCGGTAACTGGGTTGGACCTACACTGTTTTCCGATATCGACGTGGCCATGACTATCTACACGGATGAGATATTCGGTCCGGTATTGCTCGCAGTACAAGTGGACTCACTGCAGCAGGCCATCGAATTAATCAATGACAGTCCCTACGGCAACGGCACTTCGATCTTCACAGCTTCCGGTGGTGCCGCGCGCAAATTCCAGCACGAGGTGGAAGCGGGGCAGGTGGGGATCAATGTCCCCATCCCGGTACCGTTACCTTTCTTCTCCTTCACCGGTTGGAAGAACTCCTTTTACGGTGATCAGCATGCCTATGGTAAGCAGGCGGTAAGGTTCTACACAGAAACAAAGACCATAACCAGCCGCTGGTTCAGAACCGACAGTGCCACCGATTCTGCATCGGAGCCGAACATGACGATCAAATTGAGGTGAACGCGGAGGGCTTGGACAGGTCCGACGTTTGTGTGTTAGCTGTTGTCCATCGCATAGGGAAGGGGCAGTAGCGTCATCTCTTCACCCGAATCCAGGAAATACGCCTGGGAATCGTCCTCCTTTTGGAGCACAGCAAGCAACTCGTGGCCTTCGCTCACGGCGACAGCGCAGACGATGGTTCCCACACCATCACCGGCTTGATTCTTAACTGTGGCTCCGGCGGGGGGTCGTTGCTCCTCATTCACGCGGGCGTGGTACATCTGTCGCTTCAGTTGCCCACGATATTGCATGCGGGCGACGATCTCCTGGCCGAGGTAGCACCCTTTGTCGAAATCAATAGCATCGATAAGCTGGTAGTTCATCATCTGGGGAACGAACTTTTCGGAAGTGGCCGGGACGACCCAGCCGATTCCCTGCTGAATGTCCATCCAGGTCCATGGATCTGCCCCCTCGAGGACAAACTGAACCGGTAGAGCCTGCTTCAGTTCAGCCTCCTTTTCTGCTGAAAGCCACAACTCGAATCTGGCCGGATCCGCATGCAGCAGCATCAACTGTGTTCCGTCAACTGAGCAGTGAGGCTGCTCCGGTGATGGACAGTTGGCAAACAAACTGTCAATAACTCCCGGTGCGCCTGGTCCGGCAATGCCTGTGAGCCGGTAATCAGCACTGACATCCACCGTCTCCGCCTTAAAGAAGGCGAGATACCTGTGCAGGAAAGCCTGGGTGGTGGCGACCAATTCTCTGTCCATCTTGAGCAGATAGTCGCTACCGTCATTAACGATGAGGAAACTGGAAAGCATACGTCCCTGCAGATTGCAGAATGCACCCATCTGCCAAACACCAGGCGTTACTGCGTCCACATCACAGGTGACATACCCTTGCAGAAACTTGGCGGCGTCCTCGCCGCGAATGGCGAGAATGCCCTGATGATCAAGCTGAACGAGGATATCTTTGTGCATGACCTTCCATGACTGGCAGATTGATGTAGGCTGGGTAGCAATTTAACACAAACCGGCCGTCATTCTGAAATAGCGTCCTATAATAGTTGACCATACGACAAGGTCGAGCAGCCATGGTCTCAGAAGTCGAATTCAGAAAGATGTGCTGGCGCAGCCGCCGAGGCATGCTGGAACTGGATGTTCTGCTGATTCCCTTCAGCGAAGGTGGATTGCGGCAATTGTCGGAGGAGGATCAACGTACCTACGTGAGATTGCTGGACAGGGAAGATCCGCAACTGCAGCAGTGGTTCAGCCGACAAGCTACCCCCGCAGATACTGAAATGGCCAGAGTCGTCGAGCTCATTCTCGGCTGGATCAAGGGTGAAAGCTGATATGAGTGCAGGCAGCGAGTCTATCCCGATCCGAGCTTCACGAATTCTGCTGATCATCCTCCTGTGTAGCCACGCGTTGGCCGTCGTGGCGCTGATGCTGGCGGATGTCCACTGGATGTTGAGGACCTCTCTTACTTTCGCGGTATTGCTGCATGCCGTCTATAGCCATCACAGATACTATGCGTTACAGCACCCGGATTCTGTTGTGCAGGTGATGCGTGGCTCCGATGGCTGGTCGCTGCTGCTGGCAGGAGGAAGTCGTATCGATGCCGCCCTGGGTCCTGTACTGATCACATCATTTTTGACCCTGCTCAACTTCAAGAGTACCTCAGGAGGTAAGAAATACGCTGTCTTGATCTTCCCTGATGCGACCGATCAGCACTTGATCCGGCAACTCAGGGGTGGGTTGCGATATGGCTTTGAGGAGTCAGAGTCGCGTGCCGAATGACAGACGCATCAGAGATAGGTTGCGATATGGCTTTGAGGAATCAGAGTCCCGTGCCGAGTGACAGAAGCATCAGAGATAGGTTGCAATATGGATTGGAGGCGTCAGGGTCGCTATGCCGAGTGAAGGTCTCACGGCGTGCCCGGCAGGCACGATGGCATGGCTAGCCGGGGGCGCCTAGCCGGGGGCGCCTAGCCGGTATATCTTGAAGGAATGAGAATGGTATCTTCAGCCTGGGGCAAAAGATCCGGATAGTCGAGGGTGTAATGCAAGCCCCGGCTCTCTTTTCTTCTCGAAGCCGATTGAATAATCAGATCTGCAATCACGATCAGATTTCGGAGCTCAAGAAGATCGTTGCTGATGCGGTAGTTGCTGTAGTATTCAGTCACCTCCTGTTGCAGCAGCTGAACTCTGCGTCTGGCCCTCTGCAGTCGTTTGTTGGTTCGCACGATGCCAACGTAATCCCACATAAAGTGTCGCAGCTCATTCCAGTTGTGGGAGATGACGACGTCTTCATCAGAATTCGTTACCTGGCTTTCGTCCCATGGTGGTATGTCGATACCTCTTGCCGACTGATCGGGCTGAGACGTTATATGCTCCGCCGCGGATGCTGCAAAAACCATGCACTCCAGCAGCGAATTGCTGGCCATTCGATTGGCACCGTGCAATCCTGTAAAGCTTGCTTCGCCGATGGCATACAGGCCCGGCACGTCGGTTGCCCCGTGAATATCCGTCACGATACCGCCACAGGTATAATGAGCAGCAGGTACCACGGGGATAGGCGATGTAGTGATATCGATGCCGAATTTGAGACAATTGGTATAGATGGTCGGAAAGTGGCTTTTGATAAACTGGGCTGATTTATGGCTGATATCGAGATAGACACAGTCGCACCCCAACCGTTTGATTTCATGGTCGATGGCGTGGGCAACTATGTCCCTCGGGGCGAGTTCCCCACGGGAATCGAACTGACTCATGAACGGCTCACCGTCAGGCAGTAACAGTCTTGCTCCCTCGCCTCTCAAGGCTTCCGTTATCAGGAAAGTCCCCGCATCAGGGTGATAGAGACAGGTGGGGTGAAATTGATTGAACTCCATGTTGCCAACCCGGCAGCCTGCTCGCCATGCCATAGCGATACCGTCGCCGCTGGCTGTGTCTGGATTGCTTGTATAAAGGTACACCTTGCTGGCGCCGCCCGTTGCCAAGACAATGAAACGAGCACGAAACAGTTCGACTCGATTGGAAGCCAGATTCAGAATGTAAGCGCCGATGCAGCTGTTGCCGTTTAAGCCCACCTTGTCCAGGGTGATCAGATCGACGGCCGCATATCGTTCAAAGATGTCTACATTAGGACGCTGACTGACCTTCTCATTCAGGGTCATTGAAATCTCACGTCCGGTTGCGTCCGCCGCGTGAATCACACGTCGATGGCTGTGGCCTCCCTCCCGAGTCAGGTGATACTCTTCACTGCCATTCGGTTGCACCTCCTTATCGAAATTGACGCCGGTGTCGATGAGCCAGGAGATAATCTCCTTGCTTCTCTCCACGGTGAATCTGACGACGTCTCTGTGGCAGAGGCCGGCCCCTGCCGCCAGCGTGTCTTCGATGTGAGAATCAACACTGTCATATTGATCCAAAACAGCGGCAACGCCGCCCTGGGCGTAGTAGGTGGAGCCTTCGCTGGCGCTGGCTTTGCTGAGGACCGCAATCCGATAGTCGGGCGATAGCTTGAGGGCCAGGGTCATCCCGGCTGCACCGCTGCCAATGATCAGTACATCGTGAGTATGGCTGGGTGTGGGCATGGGACGATTGTTCCTGACTGGGCTGAGCGTAGCAAAGATTAACCAATTTTGAACTGGCTGCACAAGGTGTCATAGTCCAAATCCGGATGGCGGCCGCAGCACTGTGTCGACACCGTTTGATGACTGGTATTATACGCTTGACTGAGGCAGGAACCCGAGCCAGATGCTGCGTGTGAGACTAACCATGACCAGCGAACTAAAATCTGCAGGCAATGTCTACCTATCCATGGGGACGTTTTCCGCTGCAAGTTCGGCTGACAGAGTGATCGAGGATGTCGGTGGCAGCCTCTAAGGAAACAGATCACCAGTTGGTAGAGCGTGTCAAGAGGGGTGACAAACGGGCCTACGATCTCCTGCAGATGAAGTACCAACACAAGATCGTGGCTCTTATCGGTCGATACGTTAAGAATCAGGAAGTGTTGGATGTAACCCAGGAGGCGTTCCTCAAGGCCTATCGGGCTCTGCCAAGATTTCGCGGCGACAGTGCGTTTTACACCTGGTTGTACAGAATTTCGATCAATACCGCAAAAAACTACCTGGTATCCAAAGCCAGGCGACCGCCGGATACGGATGTAGACATTGAAGAGGGTGAATTTCAGGAAAATTCGGTCGTTCTCAAGGATATCGAGAATCCTGAGAATCGCATGGCCAGAGATGAGCTGGAAACCACCGTATTTCAAGCTATTGAAGATCTTCCAGAAGAATTGAAAATTGCGGTAACTTTACGCGAGTTTGATGGTCTTAGTTATGAAGACATTGCTGAGGTGATGCAATGCCCTGTGGGAACGGTTAGATCAAGGATATTCAGAGCAAGGGAAGCGATCGAAAAGAAGATATCCAGTTTGGGCTAGCAGTCCTCAGAAGTCATCGAATGTATCGTTTTTCGGTATTGAGCGTTAGCTTCTCAAGCTGAAACAGAGGAAGAGTTTGTGGCAGACAACACTAAAGAATCACTGTCGGCGTGGCTGGATGGAGAAGCCAGTGAGATCGAGGTGCATAGGTTACTCCGCCAAGTTGAACTGGATGCCGGCTTGAAGAGCAACTGGGTTGCCTATCAACAGATCAGGAGTGTGATAAGACAGGAACAGCGGCTATCGGCCCACGAGCACCTGCAGTTGAACCTTCGTATAAAGGCAGCGATCGAGGCCGAACCACCGTTTGCTGATGAATTCGGAAAGGAACAGGGCTCGAAAGCGGTGAAGCTGTACAAACCTGTTGCTGGCCTGGCAGTCGCCGCCTCATTGGTAGCAGCAATTTTCCTTGGCGTTCAGTCTACCCAGCTGGTTGACAGTGGCACGACTAATGGGGAAGGGCCCGATATGGCCGCAGTTTCCAAACCGCCGGTTGCCGACGCGACACCTTCCGACTCTTCTGTCCAGACTCGAATTGCCAGCAATGATGGTGAACCTTTTGGGGATGAATCCGAGCTCAGAGAGTTGGACGAGGAGAAGAAGAAGCTCTTTCGTACCTATGTAATGCGTCACGACAGATTGTCCAAAATGAAACCCTATGTCCGTGCCAACAACAGGCAGAAATAAGGAGCACGAACCGCCCGCCATGGTTACCGCGTTCTACCTTCGTCAAACTAAACACCTGCCCTGTTTGATCTGCTTTCTTACCATCTTCCTCATGCCCAATTCTCTGTACGCAGAGGACCCGGAAGAGGCGAAACTGTGGCTGGATAAAATGGCCAGAGCGATCAGGGAGCAGGCGTACGACGGCATTTTTACCTATATGCGGGGCTCCGATCTGGACACTGTGCGCGTCGTGCATAGCAATCGTGACGGCACGGAATTCGAAAGGCTGGTTCACCTTAACGGTAAAGCACGTGAGATCATTAGAACCGGTGACCGGGTGGTGTGCCATCATGCCGATGAGGATGCTGCTGATTTGAATCACGGCGTGCCGCTGGGTCCGTTCTCGCGGGCATTCAACGAGAATATCTCGGCTCTGCAAGACACCTATCAATTCAACCTGCAGGGACGAGACAGGGTTGCCGATCGAGAAACGGTCCGACTTGATATCAATCCGAAACACACCGATCGTTATGGCTACAGATTGTGGCTGGACGATCAAACCGGACTGTTGCTGCAATCTCGACTGGTGTATCAGGGCAGGGTGCTTGAAGTTTTCCAGTTTTCCAGAGTCGAGATAGGTGGACAGATTGAGCCGAGAGAACTGGTCAGCAGTATCAAAGACCAGTCGATCGAACACGAACTGACGCTGGAAGTAGCAAGAGAAGACAGCGTCAACGAAGACTGGCGGGTCAAATGGGTTCCAGTTGGATTCAAGAGATCAATCATTAGACAGAAAGGTGTAAACGGTGTGCTGTTTACCGATGGGATCGCCACCTTTACAGTTATTGTCGAAAAACGAGCAAACTCTCAATTGCCGAATCTGGCTACCCGCATGGGTGGAACAGTCGTAATCAGCAGGAGTCTGCGCGGATCTGGGCAGCAGATCACAGTAGTGGGGGAACTGCCGATTAAGACAGCTCGCAGGGTTGCCGAATCTGTTGAGCCGGTCATTTATTAGCTGTACTCTCGTCAAGGTCGTGTCATTCGACTATGTTGATGCAGTGTCTTGAAGTTGGCCATTCACTGGCAGTGAGGGGTCTGGGTGGGGTTTCCTCTTGCGGGACACGCGACGGGTACATCCCTGTAAGCTCAGTGGCCGCGTCCCTGCGGCCAATGGTCCTGCAAGAGGAAACCCCACCCAGACCCCGGCACGGAATAGAATGGGCATCTGGCTGGTCGATCGTATTGAACGAATCCTGTTTGGAGCAGGACGGACTAATGTTACTTGAGCTGGAGCGTTGAGATTGCAGGAAGCACTTGGAGATAAAATCTTGATGAAATCGATTCGTTACCGTCAGCTCTTTGTGGGCTTGGTGGTCAGTTTTGCAGCCTCGGCTGCATCCAATGCCCAGTTGCCGGAATTTACGCACCTGGTCAAAGAGATCTCTCCCGCTGTGGTTAATATAAGCGTGCAGAGATCCGCTGCCGCTCGCGTCCCAAGGGGTGATCGATTCGATGAGAGGGAGATGCCTGAGTTGTTCCGCAGGTTTTTTCGAGACATGCCTCATCCGCGACCACAACCGAGGAACAGACCCACGCTCGGGTCCGGTTTTATCATCTCGTCTGACGGCTATATCCTGACCAATAATCATGTGGTAGAGAATGCCGATGAAATTATCGTCAGCCTGCAGGATCGCAGAGAGCGCGAAGCCAAGGTGGTCGGCGCGGATACGCTGTCCGATCTTGCCCTGCTCAAAATCGATGCGTCTGACCTGGTGGGCGTGAAATTAGGCAGCTCGGAAAAGTTACAGGTGGGGGAATGGGTGGTAGCTATCGGCTCGCCATTCGGCTTTGAGTATTCAGTTACTGCGGGAATTGTCAGTGCCAAAGGACGCAGTCTGCCCGATTCCAATCAGAACTACGTGCCCTTTATCCAGACGGACGTGGCCATCAACCCGGGTAATTCAGGCGGTCCACTTTTCAATCTGGACGGAGAAGTGGTGGGTATCAATTCACAAATCTTTACCCGATCCGGTGGGTTCATGGGCCTATCCTTTGCCATCCCGATCGACGTCGCCCTGGATGTGGTGGAACAGCTAAAGGACAAGGGATCTGTATCACGGGGTTGGCTGGGTGTTCTGATTCAAAGAGTAAACCGGGATTTGGCAGAGTCCTTCGGATTGGATAGGCCGTCCGGCGCACTGGTCTTGCAGGTGTATTCGGATAGCCCGGCAGAAAGTGCCGGATTGCGTGAGGGCGATATCATCATCGAGTTCAATGGCATGAAGATAGATCTCTCGGCCGATCTTCCTCACGTGGTGGGCAGAACGAAAGCGGACACCAAGGCTAACATTGTCATTGTGCGGGAGGGCAAAAAGAAAACCCTGGCAGTGGTGGTAGGTCAGTTGTCGGACAGCACTTTGTCCATAGAAACTGGGGAAAGCGGCAGCCAGTCAGGCAATAGACTGGGCCTGGTTGTGGAGGAGTTGTCTGACGAAGACAAAGATAGAAGAGGTGTCAAGGATGGCATTCAGGTGGTCGAAGTGCTGGATGGCGCCGCCGGCAAAGCTGGTATGCGCAGCGGAGACATAGTCACCATGCTGGACTCCCAGTGGGTGAAATCTGTGCAACAGTTCAATGAAATCGTCGACAGTCTGGTGGCAGACGACTCCGTACCCATTCGAATTGTCAGAAACCAATCCCCCATGTTCTTGGCAATCAAAGTCATCGAACCCTGAGCAGACGCGTCATGGGTGGATTCGAGCTGTCTCGCTAATGCGTTGTGAATCAGCTAGACTGCATCGCTTTGAATCAACCCATTGATCAGTCCTGAAACAGCCAACCTGCCATTACTGTGTCTGAACTCGCATACATCAGAAACTTTTCCATCATCGCCCACATCGACCACGGAAAATCAACTCTAGCAGACCGATTCATACAGCTCTGTGGTGGATTGACCGACCGGGAAATGGAAGACCAGGTGCTGGATTCAATGGATCTGGAACGGGAACGGGGCATCACCATTAAGGCACAGAGCGTGGCCTTGAATTTTGATTCCAACGATGGCCATCGCTACCAGCTCAATCTCATCGATACACCCGGGCACGTGGATTTCAGCTATGAGGTCTCCAGATCGATGGCGGCCTGCGAGGGTGCATTGCTTGTCGTCGATGCGGTTCAGGGCGTTGAAGCGCAATCCGTGGCCAACTGTTACACCGCCATCGAACAGGGCTTGGATGTGCTTCCTGTACTCAATAAATTGGATCTGCCTGAAGCCGATCCAGATCGTGTCTGCACTGAAATCGAGGAGATCATTGGTCTGGATGCAAGCCATGCAGTTCTCGTTAGCGCCAAGACCGGTGATGGCACCAGAGATCTGATGGAAGAATTGATCAGGTTCTTTCCCGCACCTGAAGGTAATCGAAGTGGTGATCTGCAAGCGTTGATCATCGACTCCTGGTTTGACAGCTATCTAGGCGTGGTGTCATTGGTGCGCGTGATGCATGGACGCATAAAGGTAAAGGACCGGATCCTCATCAAGGCGACAGGTAGGATTCATCAAGTCGATGCGGTGGGATTTTTCACGCCTCACCGGGAAGAAACAGTTTCGCTTCAAGCAGGCGAGGTCGGCTTTGTCGTCGCTGGCATCAAAGACGTCAAAGGAGCACCGGTGGGGGACACCATCACGTTGGCATCGACTCCTGATGTTTCTTCGTTACCCGGATTTGAGCGAGTGCGACCGCAGGTGTTTGCCGGAATGTTCACCGTGAAATCGCAAGATTTCGAAAACTTCCGGGATGCTTTGGCAAAACTGACATTGAACGACGCATCTCTGCAATATGAACCTGAAACATCCGTTGCCTTGGGATTTGGCTTTCGATGCGGCTTTCTGGGGATGCTGCATATGGAAATCGTACAGGAGCGGATCGAAAGGGAATATAACCTCGACATAATCACCTCTGCACCCACTGTGATTTATGAAGTGGTAACGAAAAATGGTGAAGTCAGTCAGGTCGATAATCCAGCCCAGCTTCCTGATCCGGCAGTCATCATGGAAATGCGAGAACCCATAGTGCAGGCCAACATTCTGGTCCCACAGGACTACGTCGGTAATATCCTTGCCTTGTGTGTAGAGAGAAGGGGCGTACAGAAAGATATGCAATTTGTGGGCAAACAGGTATCGATAACCTATGAATTGCCCATGAGTGAAGTGGTGCTGGATTTCTTTGATAGACTAAAGAGCGTCAGCAAGGGATACGCATCCCTTGATTACTACTTTGTACGATTCAGCAAAGCGGATCTTGTTCGTTTGGATGTCCTGATTAACGGTGATCGTATCGATGCTTTATCGTTGATCGTGCATAGGGATAATGCCAGGCACAAAGGCTTTGCGTTAACGAAAAAAATGAAGGAGTTGATTCCACGTCAATTGTTTGATGTGGTGTTGCAGGCTGCGATCGGCTCACAGATTATTGCCAGCCAGAAGGTCAAGGCGCTTAGAAAGAACGTTACGGCAAAATGCTATGGTGGCGACATTACCAGAAAGAAGAAACTACTGGAAAAGCAGAAGGCGGGCAAAAAAAGGATGAAGCAGCTTGGCAGTGTGGAGATCCCTCAAGATGCATTTCTGGCCGTGTTGAAAGTGGATAGGTAGTCAAAGCATCAGATTGTGGCTAGAACAATGCACAAACTATGGATGGCTGATGGCATCCAAGAGTCGATAAAGAGGACCGTTTAGCCTGCATGGATATCGATTTCCCCCTCATCTTGGTTGTGCTGGTTTTGCTAACAGGACTGATCTGGTTGGTTGATCGCGTCATGTTGTTACCCAAACGAATGATCACAATAGAGAAATTCAAGCAGAGAAAATCGGAATCACAAAAGCAGGAAGCGTCGTTTGAGGAAGCCATCGAAACGCTAAGGCGCGAACACATTGTCGTTGAGTACTCGATCTCCTTCTTTCCAGTTCTACTGCTGGTCCTGGTCTTACGATCATTTCTAGTGGAACCGTTCCAAATACCCACGGGTTCCATGATACCCACGCTGGCTATAGGTGACTTCATTCTGGTAAATAAGTACACCTATGGTATTCGCTTGCCTGTGCTCGGCACCAAGATCATCGGTGTTGGCGAACCCAAGAATGGGGACATCATGGTGTTCATACCTCCGCACGAGACCAAGTACTTCATCAAAAGAGTCATTGGGATACCGGGAGACAGGATTGTCTACAAGGATAAGAAACTGTACATCAATGGCGCTGAGGCGCCGCAGGAGTTTGTCGCCCGCCTGCCGCCCCACAATCCTACCTATCTACTGTATCGCGAAAAGATCGGTGAAGAGAGGCACTATATTCAAAAGAATCTGTTCGAGCATGAGGAATTGAGAGAATGGGATATTCCAGTCGGATATTACTTTATGATGGGAGATAATCGTGATAGAAGTAGCGACAGCCGTTTTTGGGGGTTGGTACCCGAGGAGAACATAGTAGGAAAAGCGTTTGCCATTTGGATTCATAAGGATCCGGGTTGGAACCTACCGGGATTTAGCAGAAACGCATGGATCGAGTGAAACAGGAGGAGCTATGAACTTACCACACTATCAAAAAGGACTTTCAATGGCAGGATGGATGTTCCTGATATTGGTTATCGGTTCGGTGATTACCATCGGTACGAAATTAGCGCCACTGTATTTGGATCACAATACCATGAGCAATATCATGGATGGACTACCGCAAGAAAAAGGCATGGTTACGAAGGGAAATGTGGAATTGACTGACATTCTTAGGAAACGATTCAAAATGAACAACATTCGTGATTTTGATTTCAAGAATCACTTGACCATCAACAGGCCTGAGGATCGCGTAGTTATCGATATGAATTATGAAGTGAGATTACCGCTCGTCCATAATGTTGATCTGATTGCCAGCTTTGAGAAACAAATTATATTGAGAGACTAATTGAGTTCCCGAGATGAAAAACTGAACCTCAAGCTTGGTTCGGCATTTACCAATCTGGGTTTGCTGAATCAAGCGGTCACTCACCGCAGTTACAGTGGTAACAATAATGAACGGTTGGAGTTTCTGGGAGATGCAATCCTGAATTTTCTGATCGCCGAAGATCTCTACAGGAGATTTCCCACCGCCAGGGAAGGGCAATTAAGCAGGCTCCGAGCCAACCTTGTAAAACGTGAGACGCTTGCCGAAATAGCAAGAGAGGTCGAATTGGGGGAGTTCCTCCTATTAGGTCAGGGAGAGCAAAAGAGTGGTGGGTCAAAGCGGGACTCCATTCTTGCGGATGCACTGGAAGCAATTATCGGGGCACTATTCCTCGACAGAGACTTGCCTGCGGTGAGAGAAAGGATCACCCATTGGTTTGAGTCCCGCCTTAAGGATCTTTCCCTGGAGGATCCACAGAAAGATTCAAAGACTAGGTTGCAGGAGTATCTGCAGGCCAATAGGTGTTCACTACCGGACTACACAGTCGTATCAGCTGTTGGCAAAGCGCATGCGCGTACTTTCTACGTTGAATGCGCCGCAGCTTTGCTGGAGACACCGGTAGCTGGATCCGGAAGCAGCATAAGAATTGCCGAACAGGAAGCTGCTGCACAAGCCTTAATAACTCTGGGAGTTGATAAGGCCGGTTAACCGGCACCAACATGGACTCAAATTCTCCTCTCAAGTGTGGCTATGTCGCGATTGTTGGACGACCTAACGTCGGGAAATCATCCCTGCTCAATCGAATACTCGGTCAGAAGTTGAGCATTACTTCCAGAAAACCTCAGACCACTCGTCATCAATTACTCGGTATCAAAACAAAGGGTCATGTACAAGCCCTTTATGTAGATACGCCTGGATTGCATAAGAGCGCCAGGAAGGCGATCAATCGATACATGAATCGTGCCGCCAGCAGCGTCATCACGGATGTCGATGTGGTCCTAATGGTTGTTGACAGGTTGAAGTGGGTGGATGACGATGAAGTTGTCCTTAAATATGTGAGGGACAGCCAAGCACCCACCTTTCTGGTGATCAACAAAGTCGATCTGTTAGACGATAAGACCAGATTGTTGCCCCATCTTGACTTTGCGAGAACCAAGATGAGCTTTGAGGAGATGATACCGATATCAGCATTGAGTGGTCACAATGTGGATGAACTGGAGCAACTTCTTGCATCCTATCTGCCGACTGGCCCACATTTTTTTCCTGGTGATCAATTGACTGATCGCAATGACAGATTTATTGCTACAGAAATCATACGCGAGAAGATAACGAGGCAACTGGGTGATGAATTGCCCTATGAGATTGCCGTACAGGTCGACAGCTATATAGAAGAGAAGGAAACAGTCCAGATTGATGCAACTATTCTGGTGGAACGAGAAGGGCAGAAGGGAATACTGATTGGCAAACAGGGCGCCAGACTGAAAAAAATAGGCTCACAAGCCAGGCAGGACATCGAGTCGTTTCTCAGCAAGAAAGTCATTCTGAAACTTTGGGTGAGAGTAAAAACGGGCTGGTCTGACGACGACAGGGCGCTGGTGAGTCTAGGCTACGAATAGCAGCAGACAGACCCCCCTTAAGCTTCCGGTCATTGAACCCATGGTATACATCAAACGACATAGCATCACTCCGACCCGAGGAAGGTGACCTGGTGGTATCGTTTTCGGAGCTTACCCCTGCCTTCATACTGCATTCCCGAAGGTACCGGGACACCAGTCTGATATGTGACTTGTTCACGCAGAACTTTGGCAGATTTTCTGCGGTTGCGCGTGGGGCCACTGGTCCCAAGCCAAGATTCAAAGGGGTGTTGCAGCCCTTTGTGCCACTGCTCATGTCATATTATGGTGCAGGCGAACTCAAGTCGGTGAAGAACGTCGATTTTTTTGCACAACCGATACATCTAACTGGGAACAAGCTGCTCATTGGTCTGTATGTCAATGAACTCCTCAATCGACTACTGGGCACGTACGATGCGCTCGAGAATGTGTATATGATGTACGCTCAACTCATCAGGCAGCTTGAAACATCGGATGACGTGGAACCCTTGTTGAGGAGGTTCGAATTTCTCCTGTTGTCAGAACTGGGTTACGGAGTTTCCCTCCAGTCCGAGGTGGGCACGGGCAGGGAAATAGTCCCGGAAGAAAACTACGTATTTGATGCTGAACGAGGCTTCACGTTAGCGTCGTCGCATGAAACGCGAGAATTTGTTTGTAAAGGGATTCACCTCTTGGCGATCAGCAACAATGATTTTACGCAGGATGATGCCAGGAGCGTTGCTAAACAGGTTGTCCGTATAGCGCTGCAACCACTGCTTGGAAACAGACCGCTCAACAGCAGAATATTGTTTTCAAAGAGACAATAGAGTTAGACAGTCGTTAGGAGTTGTTTTGCGCCAGACTTGATGATCGGTTGTTTGCAGCAGCCCAGTTCTGAAGAGAACCTACTTCATCGTATAGTTGGTTTACAGCGTCATCCAGGCCGTCTCGTCTATCTTGCTTGAGCATAGTTTCCAGATTCTTGACGACGCCATGTAATGTAGGTACGCCGCAGTAACGTATGGCGCCATGTAGCCGGTGTACGGCATCCTTCATCGACTGCAGGTTGTAGCTGTCGTAAGCAGTCTTGATCTCGGCCACATCACCTGGCATGGTCGACAGCAGCAAACTCAACATTTCTTCCGCCAGTTCTTTTTTCCCGCCGGCTAATCGGTAGGCCAACTCCCAATCGACAACCCGCGCAGCTGGTTTGGCAGCTATGCTGTGATCGAATCTGACCCACTTCAGTAGCATGCTCCTGAGATAGAGTTCGTTGATCGGTTTGACGATGTAATCGTCCATGCCGGAGTTAAGCAGCTGGTCTATTTCATCCGCCAACATATGAGCTGTCAGGGCAACCACTGGCGTGTGTTGCTCACCCGTCTCGTTAGCGTGGATTTTTTCGGTGGCTTCCAGTCCATCCATAGCAGGCATTTGAACATCCATGAAGATCAAGTCGAATCGCGTCTTCCGAGCTAACTCCACTGCATCGTGGCCACTCGATGCCTTTCTTGCGTCGACACCCAGATCATCCAGCAAAGCACACACGAGTTTGAGATTGGCTTCGTTATCATCTACTGCGAGGACTCTGATATTGGTAAACCCCAACGGGTCATCGCCGGTGTTGCTGAGTTCCATGGCGTCTGTGGTATCCCGTGTTTCCTTGTATTCTTGAGTCGTCTCTTCGAGATCGTATCTGAGCCCATCGGGAGGAACCTTCATGATCGTGGCCAACTCCTGGACGGATTCTTGCAGTCTGCCGAGTTCGCCACCCGAATCTGTCGCTATATCAACGGATTCGCCTCTGCCAATGCGGTTCAACAAAGACGTTATGCTCTGTAAGCTAGTGTTCTGTCCTAAACAGAACATATATTTAATAGTCTCTTTCTGGCTCTGCCCACCTTCTCGATGATCTCATCTGTCGACTTGGTCCAAACGAATGGCTTTGGATCTCTGTTGTACAC
>JASMJM010000111.1 GCA_030749725.1 Pseudomonadales bacterium
TCTGATAGAGGAGAGGATTGCATCGAATAGGTCCCTTTATTAATACTGTGTTAATATACAGTGTATTATATCATTAAGACACTGATATTCTAAGAATAACTTCTGATACCCACGGAATAATCCGCCTCGTTTCGTCTGCAATGGGAGGGCCGGTTTCAGCGTGCGTAGGATGATTAGGGCACACCTTTCTGCACATTGATTCTGGACGAATACAAGGCATTGATGGGGTCACTTCATCGCGGTAGATTGGTTCCTTGGCGCAAGTTGCAGTTGGATTAACTATTAGCACCCACAATGCCGGAGACTGGCACCATGAGTAGGAAAGATAAGGACGTTTGAACACGGGAGAACGGAGATGAGTCTTCATGTGCTGGCATATAACATGAAACGACTTATGGCAATCCTGGGAATCGAACGCCTTACAGCAGTTCTACAGGCGTAGAAAGCTGGATTTTTTGGCATTCAGATGGGGCTTGGAGGCTTCAACAGTATAACTAAGGGGCACTTCTAGGAGAGCAGTTCAGACTCATCTCACAGTTGTTACCCGACTTCAGCTAACAACAACCACTCACACGTTAAATGTGGCGGTCTACTGAGAGCAAGACGCATGGATTCTGAGTTTTCACACACTCTCTGTTGTTTTGGGCCGTTTTCAGGCGAGTGATAACCACCTGTAAACCCGGGTTCAGGGCTCGGGCGCCGCTCCAGAGCTGACGTTTTCCAGACCGTCCCATGACCAGCGAAAAGACGGCTGCTTTCCTCTAGATCCCGTATTAGGAAACCGTTCGCTTGTCTAATATGCTGCAGATGTACAAAAACGAGTGACGAGCCCTAAAGTCCAAACCGATACCGGAGCTTGACGGCAAACCCCTCGCGTTCCGGGGCTGCTAACGTGTCGTTGAAAAGATCGCCAAAACTGGACCCTGTGGTTGCGCCCGGCAGACCGCCGCCTCGATTGTAGACTACGAAGAGATCCGACATCGGCGCAATCTGCCATCGATAGCGCGCCTGGATGACGAGGTCGCTGATCGCGAACGACGTGCCGGTGCCAGCGGCCGGCCGGCCGAGAGGCACGAGTGGCTGGTCGTGTTCCACGCGGTAACGACCCACCTCGAACGCCTGAATCGCCACCCATTGAAGACGAAGGCTCAACTGCTGTCGTGCCGTGAAGAAAGATTCGAGCGTCACGTTGGGCCCCCATCGCTCGGATGCGAACCCCGAGAAATCAGAACCTTCCTGCCACACCAGCCAGTTGTCCCGCTTTTCGTACTGGATCCCCAGGTCGACACGGAGCCGATCTACCGGCGAGTAATTCACGAAAAGTCTCGTGGAGACCTGCTTGCCGAAGAAGTGCTCCTGCCAAAGCTGCATGTTGCCACCGACAGCAAGCCGTTTATCGGATGGCGAGTTGACGCCGAGCGTGATCGTCCAACGGTCATCTAACTCGAACGTCCCGGCGCCGCGACTGTTGCGGTCGTCCCAAACGGACGGGCGATAGCCGAGGTTGCCGAAGATGTTGACGTTGTTGTTGAAGGTGACACCCTGATGGCCAATGACGAACGCACCGATGGCTTTCCCGTCGCCATTGAACTCACCCAGGGCGTCCACCCAGCCGGTCGTGTCCCGGATCCGTTCGAATCCCTGGCGCCGTCGAAAGAACTCGTAGAAGAAGCCCGCGACGTCGTTGCGGTTCAGGAAGCCGAGATCGTTGAGATCGATCTCGTTGTCGTAACCCCACACGTTCAACAAGTGCCGATCACCGGTTCGAGGTGCGTATTTTGCTGTTCCGGAAAAACCGAAGCCGCCCTCTCCCTCGATCGAGCTGTGCATGAGTTCGGCATCGACGTTCCACACGCCGTCGGTGCTATCAAAGTGGACGTCGACATCCTGCGTGATTGCGCGCCGATCCGGATGCTCCGTGATGGTGCCAAGCCAACCAATCGCACGTCGATTGCCGGTGCTGGTGTCGTCGCGCTGCCAACGCAAGACGGCAAAGTCCCGCCCCGGGGCTTGCCCGTCCGCCGGGGACCCATTGACACCGAGATCCGTATCGTCCTCCGCCGCGAAGAAAACGCCGGCTCGATGCTTGCCGATTTGGGTAACCGCCTTAACGGCGACCAGAAGATCCACGGGCTTGGATGTGTCGAAGCCGTCATAGGACAATCCCGCACGGACGTCCGGGTCGCCACGTCTGGCGCCGACGGATGATCCGATACGACGTGTATGCAGCAAGGTTCGCGGCGGACCGTAGACATCCCCGCGTGTATCGAAGACGTCCTGGTTTTCGAGAAAAAAGAGGCGCTTCTCGGGAAAGAACGTCTCGAAGGCCGTGAGATTCACGACAACGTCGTCCGCGTCTACCTGACCAAAATCGGGATTGAGCGCGCCGCTCAGAAAAAACTCGGGTGACGGTCGCCAGAACACATCGAGGCCCGCCTTCGACGAGTTCTCCTCGCGCGCCATGTCGCGGTTGAACGTCGCATAGGGGAAGAGGCTCACTTCCTGACGCGGCTCGACCTGGTTTAACAAAACCGGCTGAAATGCGGAAAGAAACTTGGGGCGGGTCATAGGTAGTGCAGGCCAGGACCAACGCTCGTTGAGGACACCAAGATCACGGGTAATGTGTATGTTCATGCGCCGCACACCGTTGGTGGAGCGCGGCATGTTCATCATCGCCCACGGTAAGAACACCTCGACCGACCATCCGTTCTCGAGCTTCCTGGTCGCACTCCGCCATGGCCCATCCCAGTTGTTCTGGAAGTTGCTCTCGGGCAACAGAATGCCGTCGGCAACGGAGTCGCCAAGTTTGGTCATGAACCAATAGCCATAAAGGCCGTTTCCTGAGCTATCCACCATGATCTGATAGGCGTCGGCAGTCCCGAATGAATCCCGGCTCGTCAAGCGACTGAGAAACGTCTCCGGGGGTTGCTCGCAGTACGCACCCACATATAGTCCCCGTTCCGTGTAAAACAGGTACGTCTCGGTGCGGAAGCGCCCAGGTATCCCGAGATCGGGCTGCGTCACCGTCATGTTGTCGTACGCGGGGAGGCTTGCCCACACCGCCTCGTCGAGCGATCCGTCCAGGCGGATGTCGACCTCACTGGCATCTAACCTGGGAATGCGCAGAGGTTCATCCGTAGCAGCAGTCTCCGCCAGTGCGACGATTACGGCACCGGCTTGCGAACGTTCCACGCCAGGCGCTGCGGAAGACGTAAGAGTGATCACAAAGATCATGAGCCAGCGCAGGTGAGTCCCATTAGCGCGGGTTCTGTCAACGATAAGGCTGAAGCAACGCCATTTCACCGTTGAGCGTAGGATCCACCCGGTGCCCATTTCTATCAGGGTCTGGATTGCCCCCAACGGGGTAACAGCGCCCGTATCAAAACTGGTCAACCGGGCCTCGAAGAACATGCCGTGGGATATCGATCCGTGACTTTGAGTCGGCGGGAGTATCCTCGCCGACCGCCTCAGCAAGAAGATGAAGTCTCTTGCGATTCTGCAACCCGAGCCGGCAAGGACCATGGTTGCCTTGGCATCGAGGGGCATGTCACGACACATGCGCTTGAAGAACTTCACGAGCGAATACCCTGCAAACACGAGCGACTGCCCTGCAAAAACCACATCAGAATGGTGTCAAGTATATCCGAGATCCGGATGGGGATAGCCCGCCTTTTCTTCCGGTCTTTGCAGGCGGCCATGCGTCAATCGCGCCTTGGCTGAACCGGATGCTGATATCTCCTCGATCACGCAGTGATTTCTCGTACTCAGGCCAATTACTGACGCGACACCATTGGCGAGCGACTCTACCGCAGCTTGAGGGCCACTAGAACGCCCTTCAAGTTTGACCACGATTCGTGCACCAAAGCCCAAAGGTACTGTAGGGCATTGTCACATCAAGAGATTGAGACGACAATCCTGGCATGAGCAAATCAAGAAATCCTTACCACCGCCGCCGATTTCCAACGGATGTCAACCACTGATGTTGGTGTGAACACACTTCCCACGTGCCAGAACGCCCATCTAAGACACCGTGGGGTTAGAGGCACGTGGACTTGGTGGTGGCATGGCCGACTCAGTCGGATTAGCTTAGAATGTGCGATCCGACAATTCGCTGCAGAACGCCGATGATCAGATTCCTACATTTTCTTTGTTTGCTGGCCGCTACCATGAGTTTACAGGCCATTGCGGATATCCCGCGTACAACATCAGGCAAACCGGACCTTTCCGGTGTTTACGATACCGGCACTCTAACCCCAACTCAGCGACCGGAATGGTTGGATGAGACGGAATACCTTTACCCGTTTGCGGCCAGCTTCCTTAACTGGGTCTTCTCCGTCGCAGCTGACTGGACGGTCGGAAGCGACAGCGATCCCGATCGCGAAGCACCACAGACCGGCGGCGATGGCAACAATCTCGGTGGTGCCGGTGGCGTGGGCGGATACAATCTCTTCTGGGTGGATCCGGGCAGTTCACTTGGTACGGTCAAGGGGGTTGTGCCGACGTCTATCATCTACGATCCTCCCAATGGACGGTATCCACCACAGCAACCCGGCGTAACCGAGCGTATGAACGAGCTGTACCAGAGTTTCAACCATGACAACACCGGCGTTGCCACTTGGCTGGGTCACGAGGGTTCGGGGCCCTTTGACGGTCCCGAGTCTCTGGCACCTTCCGAACGCTGTCTGATTTCCTTTGCCGCGACGGTGCCGACAATTCCCAGCTTATACAACAACTACAAACGCATCATCCAGACAGACAGCCACATAGTGATATTGCATGAGATGGTGCATGATGCGCGAATCATCCGAATTGACTCTGAGCACATACCCCTAACGGATGGGCTATGGCTGGGTGATTCGGTAGGTCATTGGGAGGGTGACGTGCTGGTTGTTGAAGCTAAGCATTTCAAAAAGATCAGCGGCCTACCGGGAGCGGATGAGAACCTGCACGTGGTCGAGCGATTTAGCCGTCTGGATGATGGCAACCTGTACTACGACTTTACCGTGACGGACGATACTGTCTGGACGGCACCCTGGAGCGGTCGCTACGAATGGCAGGCTGAACCCGCCAGCAATCTTTACGAATATGCCTGTCACGAGGGCAACTACGCTATGGGCAATATCTTGCGAGGTGCTCGGCTGCTGGAGAGAGAATGGCATGAACAGCAGGCAGCCAAATCTGATTTGGCCACTAGTGAGTAAAATGAGCTGAGGTCGGTCACAATATTCGATGGCATTGTCACGTTTAGCGGTTGGCCGGCGTCGAAAGTGCTAACCAATTGCCATTGCTAGAGAGGCTGTAGAAGGCCATGTATGGCAGATGACATTCTCTGAGTTGGTCAGATGTGTGGCACCATCGAATCCCCCGGGTCACTGGGCAGGGGTATACCAGATCGGTGAGGTATAAGCCCGTTCCTGGCTCACCATAGGTATTTCGTCAGGAATATTCTCGATGTCAAAGTACTTGGCGTCATAGGCAGTCCAGCGAGGCGTGGGAATCTCCAGCACCCGTACATAGTAGAAAGCCAGCTCGTCCGCATCAAAATCCGGGTCTTCCCAGGTAACTCGGAGTTCAGGATCACCGATCGCATTGGTGTAGGATGCATCCGCCACATTGACCGTCGACCCCACGGACTTGACCTTGCCGCTGCGGCTGATCTTGCGGCCATCGGAAGCCGCAACGGTATACACTTTTTCCTTGAGTCTGCCGTCACTGTCCCGCCAACCTTTGATAATCTGTAATCGATCCAGGTTGGCACCGTCCGGATCTTTGACGGCACCAATCAAAAAACTGGGATTGGATCTATCCGGTGCATTGGTTAGATCACCACCCATCGGTACGCCCTTTCTGTAGCCCCTCCTGGCAAGATCCGGCACCTCTGCATCGGCACTCTTGTAGCTCCAACCACCGAAAAATCGGACTGTGATCCGCGGCCCGGTAGATGCATAGACCTCTTTGCGCTTCATGGCGGCAAATATCGCTTCCCGTGTATTTTCTTCTGCCCAGACGCCTGCGTATCCGGCGGGCGACATGTTCCAGAATGGCGTTGGCCAACCCTTACTGCGGGAATTGAACATCCTCTGTTTCGAGGGGAAATCGACCGAATACTTGCCAAAATAATTGTCGCTGTCTGCCGTCGAGAAGGATGAGTGCGTGTCGGTACTGCCAATCAGTCCGAATTTGAATGGATTGACGCCTAACGCATCTAATCTGTCGAGGCCATTTTTCAGGGCTGCACGTGCGTATTCGCCCTGCTTGCGCTGCATGGGGTCGCCCGCGGGTAACGCCCTGCAGCAGGGGTGTTCTTCAGGCGTGAAGGACCTGCCACCCCAACTATCCCAGGTCTCGAAATCAGCGAATTCATCGGTTGGCGAGAGCAACGGATGGGACTCGCTGTCGCCCTTGATCTGGGTGACCTCCATAAGGATTTCAAAACGACTGCGGATATCTGCATAGGCCTTTGTGATCGGCTGCTCGCGGCTGTCGGTGAGGGAAAACATCTGACCGTTGCTGAGGTTGGCATTGTGGGGTATGGCCATCACCTGACCACCGGTACGCTGCTCGTATTCAGCCAGGAAAGCCCACAGATCCTCCGGCTGTGAGCTGTCGTCGGCACCAAACGGTACGATCGATCCTGTCTTGTCGGCATCATCTCTGAAAACGACTACCCGGTGCAGATTGCCGAATACCCCTGCAATGGTGCCGAGGGAACTCCACTCATAACCAGCAAATGCCGTGAATCTGCCGGGATCGTTGTAGGCATCTGCGCGTTCAACGACGCGCTGCCACACCGACCGCTCATACGCCTCACCCAATTCCTTGCCTCGAACAGCGAGGCGACCCCCATCTGCCAGGTAGGTCTGAAATCGCGCAAGCAGTGCCTCGCCACCCGGTGCTGCCAGCAATGCCGGCTGACGGGAGCGCAGGTCCGCGGCTATGCCGAGATTTTCTGCATGATCCGCAATGACAAGAAAGTCGAGCGGTCGCCTGAGTCTGAGGCGCATGCCGTTTATGGCGACGACCTCCTCCCCTCGAGCGAAGTGATAGGCGATGGTGGGGGACACATAGTTGCCACCGTTAAGGTTCGCGTCACCGGTTGAAAAGCTGGTGTGAACGTGGGTGTCACCCCAGTAGACGTTTATCGGATAGTCGATGCTAACGACAGGCGAATAGGACTCAGTCGCATCACCGGATGGTTGCTCAGCATTGGCGACGCCACATACCGTCCAAATGCAAACCAAACACACTACAGTCTCGATTTCGCTGAAGAAGTTCTTCAATGCAAGCACCAGATTCCTCCCAACGAGCTGGTGAGTGGCGCAATACCACGCTCTGTCACCAGTCAACGATCTCAATCAATTCCGGACTCGGCGTCCCCCAACTAGTATTACCAAATCGGAGCTAAGTGTGTCAATCGTCGCTACGGTGAGTTTTGGGGAAACCTTGAGCCTGGTTACCTGAACAAAGGTGTCAGGATCTACAGCAGCGCTTATCAACTCCGATGCCGGCGCCGATTAATTCGAGGACTATATGAGCTTCAGAAGCACCCTTGCCTCTCTTTGCTCCTCGCCAACGTCGCGGTTGGCGCCGAGTGTAGGTCGCACAGTTCGACGCTAGCATCATTTCGGAACACAGCGCTCCACATTCTCCACCCATCCGGGTAGGCTACTGAACTGAGGACCCGCCCATGAACGTGAAAAATATGCTGCTCAGTGGACCTGCACAGCAGAAAATTGACAGCGAGATGGCAGTGGTGCAACGCATGCTGTCGCTTGAAAAGGCTCAGGTCCTAGAATTGGGCTGCGGTGCTGCCCAGGTGACGCGACAGATTGCAGAACGAACGGGCGTGTCAGCAGTGATTGCAGCCGAAGTTGATGTCATTCAGCACAACAAGAACCTGTCGGTGAGTGATCTACCCAAGGTGACGTTCAAGACCTACGGCGCGGAGCAGATCCAGGAAGAAGATGATTCATTCGATATCGTGATGATGTTCAAGTCATTACACCATGTCCGCGGCGAACAGATGGATACGGCGTTACGGGAAATACATCGAGTTCTGAAGCCACGGGGTCACGCCTATATATCCGAGCCGGTTTATGCAGGCAGCTTCAACGACATCATGCGTTTGTTTCACGATGAAGAGGTCGTGCGACGTGCGGCATTCGACGGGCTCGCCCGCGCGGTTGAAAACGGATTGTTTGAGATCGAAGAAGAGTATTTCTTCAAGAACGTCATCACCATGCAGTCCTGGCAGCAGTATGAGAACGGCATCCTCAATGTCAGCCACACGAACCACCAGCTATCGGCAGAGATACTGGCTGAAGTAAAAGCCCGTTTCCTCGACTGCGGGTCGCCGGAGGGGTTCGTATTCGAGATTCCGAATCGAGTCGACCTACTGAGGAAGTCTGCGTGAGCTACCTCTGGCATCCAGTATGAAAAAGTCGTTTATTGCAGTCATGGCAATCGGCATCCTGGCCATTGTCGTATTCGGCGGCGTATCGATGCAACGAGAAGCGATACTCGATCAGCTACCGGAATACGAACCCCGCAACACGATAGAGAATCATCAATGGTTTAGCGAGGAGTTGATCACCATCCTCGAATACTCTGCCGACGCGATGGAGATCGGAATTTCCCCTGACGATCGATACCTGCTGTTCAATGACCGGCAGAAGCCCAACAAGGACATGCACTGGGCTGCGAGGATCGATGCTAAGACCTACAAGTATCAGGGCAAAGTGGCCAATACGGTAACCGATACGGTGGACGGTACGCCCAGCTTTGATGGTCAAGGCAACATCTTCTTCACTACTCTGAAGACCCGGGCAGAGAATTCCAAGAGTCTGTACAAGGCCCGATTCGAAGATGGCGTCGCCCACGATCCCGTGCCGGTGGCAGGCAATATCCATGTCGAGAACCGGGACCAGTTTCCCAACGTCTGGATTAGTCTTGACCCGGACATCTCAGATGACGGCAGATTCCTGTTCTACTCGGAAGGCCGATTCAATCCCCTGGTGGGTCTACCCTACCCCTTCAACATCAGGGGTGCGGAAAGAGTGGGCGACGCGTTTGTCAAAATGGACGACCGTATACTCGCCAACGTTAACTCACACCTGCTGGATTATGCGCCGACGATTTCATCGGATGGACTGGAAATTTTCTTTTCACGTATCGGCAAGGTGAATGGTATACCGGATATGATCGGTATCTTCACCGCGCGACGAGCGAATGTCACGCAGCCGTTCGCAGCGCCGGAAAGGATCATGGCGATTACAGGCAAGGTAGAGGCCCCGGTCCTTTCGGGTGATGAGATGAGACTTTATTATCACCGCATGGATCGAGGCCGGTTCCGTGTTTACCGTGTCACGCGCAGGGAACGCGTTGACTAGGGTGGCGAACAGATTTGGTCCGGGCTCGCGACCGGCTACGGTTCACCGATCGAGCCCGATCCTATCCGATCAGCAGATATACGCCTGTCAGGTAAGCCATGCCCTGGCGATACGCATGCAGGGCCCTGTCTGTTAGCTCACTGGACGAAATCCCGGCAACCGGGTGGTCGACCGCAACAAAAGGGTAATCAGGCAGGCCCATTTCCCCGGCGGCGTGTCTGGCTGCCGAGACGAATGGTTTGGTGCAAACGACGATCGCCGGTTTTCCGTATTGTTCGAAACGGATACTGTCCTCGAGAATAGAAGCAGAACTGCATTCACTATCACCGATCGCAGTGATCAGGAAATCGCAGACTTTGCTCAGCGACAGTAGCTGCTCTGCCTGGCAAGGCTCGGTGGGCAGCTCTTTGTCGATGAATTCCGCAACGGTGCACTGGTGACGTTCCTGGTAAAACCGCGCCGTCTCTCTCGCCAGGATATCTGCATTGCACCTGCCATTGCAGAGGATACCGATGTTACTGTTGTTAACATCCGCAATGCGTCGCGCCATTCGGTTTCTTCTTGCACTGCTGCCCATGTAGTTTTGCTCCCCCACATATGGCCATGGTCGGTGGTTGAAAGCAACAAGCCGGCGAGTTGACAGTCTCGGAGCGAGATGGTTTATTCCCCCGTTCCCATATTGGATCGACGCCATGGATTTGATCAGAGACGACCCAATGATGCACGGGTCCTAACAAAGATATTGAGATTTCCCAAGGAGGGATCATGCTGATCGGTGTTGCTATGGCTTTGCTGGCATCGCTGGGCTGGGCCGTCAGCAGTATTCTCATCAAACACCTTGCGGGCAAGATCGATACGCTCTCAATCAATACCATCCGGCTGTGGATCGGATCGTCGATGCTGCTCAGCTTCATCGTCGTTTCCGGTAGATCGGCCGATCTCTTTGACATTCCCATGCACTCGCTTGGTTATGTTCTCGCGTCCGGAATTCTGGCCATGGCAATCGGAGATACGTTGTATATAAAGAGTCTCGCCCTGCTTGACGCATCCATTGCTTTCCCGATTGCACAGTGTGCCTTTGTCGTGACGGCCGGTCTGGCGGCCATCCTTTGGCTTGATGAACCCTATACCTGGATTACCCTGGCCGGTGCCATTCTGGTCCTGGCAGGCATCTATCTGATCGTGTCGGAAGAAAATGGGGATGCAAAGAGTCGCGGTTTTCAGACCATCAGCAGAGCCGGTGTGATTGTCACCCTTGGCGCTGCCTTCATCTGGACAGCATCGACCATTGCCCTAAAGATCGGCGCAGAAGGCATCGATGCCTTTGTTGTGGCGGCCATCAGGATATCCATTGCTACCCTGGTACTTACCGTTCTGGCTTTGCTGAGACGAAATAAGGGAACGCTTCAATTCCGGCAGTATGGGGTCCGCAACCTGCTTCTGGTTGCCGCCGCCGGGATCACGACCTATGTAGTCGCTTCCGTGGCGTACGTTCTGGCCATACAGATGATCGGGGCCGGCAAAACGGTTCTCCTCACCGCCAGCTCGCCCCTGTTTGCGCTTCCCTTCGCTATTCTCTTTCTCAAGGAGAGGCCGACACGATCTACCATCGCAGGGGTTGTAGTCAGCGTCTGTGGTGTATACCTGGTGGTCATGTGATCGACTCAGATAGGGGAAGGGTACCCCTTCGAAAGTCTGTCAGATGGTCAACCTGATGGCAGCACTGTTCGCATACGTGCTTCTGCGCTTCAACTGGACGAGCGTCGCCCCTGAAACTCCTTGGTAGTATTGACCTTTGGGTAGGCCTGTTGCGGAATTTCACAATCGAGGAAGTCACACAACGACTCCCAGCCATCACCTGACTCGTATACGAGGAGTCGACCTGCTGCAATGGTCTCGATAACTTCCCGGGTGTTGGCATTAAACACCTCGATGGCGTGCTCTTTTTCCTCGACACGACCATGGAACGTGTCCTCCCAGATCAGGCCGTTGCCCCATTTCGACCAGCGCTTCTGGAACGGATCATCTGAATTCAAGCCGGCAAGACTGGCCGGATAGATGGTACTGTGAATGCTTCTAAACCAATCATCCGGGTCGCGCACCGTGAGGATGACTTTCGATTCGGGATAGTGCTTCGACAAGGTGCGCCAGTAGTTACAGGCGGGCCAGTCCACGGCTGCACGATATTCCCGGAACACGGTGTCCCAGTCACAATCACCGGTTCGCCGGGCCTCTTCCCAATGATCCAGATGCCCCGGATTCTGGAACAGTTCCGCCATGTGATAGGTTTTATTGAAGCCGAGCATTTCCAGGGCGAGCTTCATGGAAAGAGTCCCGGTGCGACCGAAGCCGGCACCCACTATATCCAGCGCCATCGTTTATCCTCTCCGATTGTTGAGCGGTAAACAGCTTAGCATACTCAATTCGCCCAAGGGGAGTGATGCGCGGAACACGTCAAGCGAGTAAACTCACAATTCTCAAAACAGCTTGCTCGACAGACAACCCATGGATATCAGTGACATCCGCAAGGAATACGAAAGCACAGGTCTCGAGAGGAAGAACCTCGAAGAGGACCCGCTGATACAGTTTCAGAAATGGTTCCAGCAGGCATTGGACGTCGACATCGAGTATCCCAACGGCATGACTCTGGCGACAGTGGGAACGGACGGTGCGCCGACCGCCCGCACTGTACTACTCAAACTCTTCGATCGGCGCGGCTTCGTGTTTTACACCAATTACGAGAGCAAGAAGGCCATCCAGATTCGGGAGAACCCGCGGGTCGCGTTGCTCTTTCCCTGGCTTGATTTACAGCGCCAGGTGAAGATTACCGGGCATGCCGAAAAGATCAGCGTAGCAGAGTCATTCAAGTATTTCGCCTCGCGTCCCCGTGGCAGTCAACTCGGTGCCTGGTGCTCAGCCCAGAGTCAGAGTATTGGGTCCCGGGCGATCTTGGAGAATTCCCTGGCGCGCATGGCCGAGAAATTCGGCGACGGCAAGATTCCCCTGCCGGATTTCTGGGGGGGATACCGGGTCGTCCCGAACAGCTTCGAATTCTGGCAGGGCCGGACCAATCGGCTGCACGATCGATTCATGTATACACCCAAGGGAAATGACGAGTGGGATATAAAGCGATTGGCGCCGTGACACGTCCTGCCCTTCCTTAATCAGGTGAATATCCCCTCCTCTTCACCTTTTTGTACTTGTTCAGCGGTCATGCCAAGCCACTCTTGAAGCACTGCTGCATTGTCTTCGCCGACGGCGCGGACGCGTTTGTATTCATCACAAGGGGTACCATGAAACTTAAGCGGCAAGGCGTCGACGGTCATTGCACCCAGTTCCGGATGCTCGTCGGTCGTTGAACGAATGAATTTCTGTAACGCCAACTGCGGATCGCGTTCAGCCATGTCTGCACCAGTCTGTACAACTCCTGCCGGAACTCCGGCACTCTGACAGATGGTCATCACCTTCGTGGCCTCCATCTGTCTTGTCCAGTCAGCAATGGCTGCATCGAGTTCTGCAACGTTTTCCACCCGGCTTTCGGCAGTGCGATATTTTGCATGCCGCGACCACTCCGGATTGCCCATCACACCGCGAAGGGCCTGCCATTGCTCGTCGTTCATGCAAACGATGGCAACCCAGCGCTCGTCTTCTACGTTTTCTGAGACCGCACCGGCACAGGGGTAACAGTTGTGAGGCGCTACCGGATCGTACGGCATACGATTACCAACGGGACCGGCGGCGTGATCATTGGCAAAATAATCCAACAACGCAGGCCCAACAAAGTTAACGCCGACCTCGAACTGAGACATGTCGACACGCTGTCCCCTACCCGTTCGACGCCTGCAGTCCAACGCTGAAAGTATGGCCACCGCAGAATGGAGGCCTGCCTGATGATCATTGTACGAAAAGCCGATACCGATGTCCGAGCGCCCCGGTACTCCCGTTAGATGGGTCAGTCCCGAAAGTGCATGAATGGTAGGAGCATAGGTGACGAAATCAGACCAGGGACCGCCCTCGCCCATGCCTGACATCTGCACGTAGATGACGCCCGGGTTAGACGGACTTACTGTGTCGTAACCGACTCCCCATCTTTCCAAAACACCCACAGAGAAATTGTCGATCACGACATCCGCTCGCTCACACAACTGCCGGCAGAATGGACGTGATTCTTCCTTGCTCATGTCGATGGCAAGCGCTCGCTTGTTTCGATTCCACATCAGATAGTGGGGATGCGTGGTCGCCATGGGTCCGGAGCGTGTGCTGGAATTCACTTTCACGACATCGGCACCCATGTCTCCCAGCAATCGGGTTGCGAATGGCCCGGCCAGAACATGGGTGAAATCGAGTATCTTCAGTCCATCCAACGGTCGTGTCATCAGTTTTCCCCCCAACCAATCTCCGCCAGAGCCACTGCACTGTCTGCGCCCGGTCCATCATAGGGTCCGAGCGACCAGGGCGTCTCGCTGAACCGATAGGGAGCTCCCGGTCCCTTGGTGGAGACATCTCCTACCCGATAGGGAACCCACCAGTCGCGCGCCTCGAGCTGCGGGTTAGCGGCGACTTTGTCGATGGGAAGTACCCAGCCATAGGGTGAATGCCGTTCCTGTGCCTCGAAGAATAATTCCTCGACATCCTTCATACCGACGAACTTCCGCAGTATTGCCATTAATTTTGTAACGAATGCACGATGGTTTCCCGGCTCCATGTAACTATCATCAAGCAGGTCTTCGTGTAAATCTTCTTCCACCAACCACATGAGTTGGGCCATCATGTCCGGCGTTGGCGTTACCATGATGGATCCGCCCTTTGCCTGCATGACAACATAGGTTCTCGCCCAGTGTAAGCTGCCCTGTCTCGGCACGACGGGGCCCGTGGCAAACATCATCCTCTCGTTGTACCAGACAAACATGAGTACGTGTTCCAGGCACGATGCAATGCAGGCATTTACGGGTACGTCCACCACCTGACCGGCACCCGTCTCCCGGGCGCTGTATAAGGCGGACAATGCCGCGACGGCCGTGTAGGCTCCTGACAGCATGAAATTCAATTCACCGAAAGTCTTGAGGGGCGGAGTATCCTTGTCACCAGTCGTGCCCACAGAGCCACCGAACGCTCCCGCCACCAGATCCGGGGCAAGATAGTCTTTCCATGGGCCCTCAGTTCCAAAGGAGGATGTGTTGACTACGACCAGTTTCGGGGATTTCTCTCGCGCTCTCTCCAGGTCAATTTCCTCAAACCCGAAGGCACCGTCACAGACCAGCAGAATATCTGCATGTTCGACGATGCTCTGAAGCTGCTTGCACCTTTCATCATCTGTTAGATCCACGCAGAAGAAGCGTCGATTCGAAGCAAAAAAGGCATGCCAAAGCGAACTACAACCATCCGGGGTGCCCTCTCTATGTGGACCTCTTAGACGAAGCGGGTCCCCACCCGGTGGCTCCGGTCGCACCACATCCGCACCAAGATCGGCAAGAAGTTTGGCACCGTAGATCCCTCGTTCATCCGTTAGATCAACGATGCGAACTCCCACAAGGGCGCCGCTTGTCTCAGTCATAGCCTCTCCTTCCTCATACTATCGACTAAAGCGCAGTCTAAGAGTATCGAAGTTTTATAGCAACGGCCCAGCGGAGTACCGTGGTCAGCCCATACCGCTTGACAGGCTCGACGCGGCTGTTGTTAGATGATCGTCCGCTCTGAGCTTGAGACAAACAGGGGTATCAAAATGTTCGATGCAACATTCGACTATTCAGGCAAAACTGCGTTGATCACAGGCGCCGGATCCGGGCTGGGTAGGGCCATGGCACTGGCATTGGCTGACTGTGGCGCCGATATTGTCGGTGCAGCCCGGCGCCAAGAGCCACTCGAAGAGAGCAAGTCCATGGTTGAGGAAAAAGGCCGCAGATTTACGGTTCTCACCTGTGATGTAACTCAGTCCCGGCAGGTCGATGAATTGGTCAGCACAGCGATTGCAGCACACGACCGTATCGACATACTGATCAATAACGCCGGTGGCGGAGATGCAGGCAGTGGCAAGACGCTGGTCGAATTCACCGACGAAGATTGGCATTCCGGCATCGACACCAATTTGTCGTCAGCCTTTTATTGTGCAAGAGCCATGGTGCCCCACTTTCTGGAGCAAGGTGCTGGACGAATCATCAACGTCACATCAGGTTGGGGATATCGCGCCCGTCGTCACAGCTTTATGTATCCGGTTGCCAAAGGTGGTGTAATCCAACTGACCAAATGTCTGGCTGTCTCCTATGCCCGCAATAACATTCAAGCCATGTGTATAGCGCCAGGATCGATTCCCTACCGAATTCAAAACGACAGCGTCGCTGCCGCTGCCGCAGGCGAACGTCAGCCCATGGGTCGGATTGGGGTCGCTGAGGATATTGGCGCAGCGGCAGTGTTTCTTTGTTCAGATTCGTCGAACTACATGACGGGGGAGACAATTCTCATCGATGGTGGCGCAATAGCGGGCGGCTTGACGCCAGCCGGCCTCGAACCGCGCGTGGAGGCATGAACGATGACACGTAAATACTTTGATTTGGCCGGCAAACATGCCCTGGTAACAGCGGCTACGACCCCCTTGGCAAGTGCTCTGTCGATGGCCCTCAGTGAAGCAGGTGCCAGGGTGTCGCTGACGACGTTACGTGATGATGCCGCAGAACTTAAAGAGTCTGTGAGAATCCTGGCCGAATGTGTCTCATCGGATCTTCAGGGCCAAACCAAAGGGATTGATCTTACAGACCCGACAGCCGTCGAGAACGCCGTCAATGAGCTGGAAGACGAAGTCTCACCAATCGACATATTGGTCAACGGTGCACACTGCGCCGAAATCAAACCGGTGTTGGAGTCCACTCTGGAAGATTGGCTTGGCATGATAAATCTGAATGCGACCAGTACTTTTGTAGCATCTCAGGCGGTAGGACGGCGCATAATCCAGCGGGGCGGCAAAGGTCGCATAGTTAATTTAGTTTCCATAACGCATGATCGTGGTGTTCCCAACTGTGCACTTTTTGGTGCATCTCAAGGGGCTGTTCTCGGCTTCACAAAGTCGTTAGGGCTGGAATGGGGACGCAGGGGAGTCACCGTCAATGCTATCGGTCTCGGATTCATCGATGAGCTGGATGGACCGCAAAATGACAACGAGTTGCACAATATTCTGCAACGATATATTCCTGTCGCGAGAACAGGTACACCAGAAGATCTAAAGGGCGTCGTTGTCTACCTGGTTTCCGATGAAGCCGCATTTGTCAACGCGGAGCTATTTACAGTGGATGGGGCACTGGTTACTCATGGCTAGGATGCGCCCTGCGGGGCGAGTCAAATGCCCATCCGGCCAAGGGCTTCAATTATATCCCTGACTAAACTCTCGGCTATCGGGTGTTTAACTGCAAATCTTGCTTCCAGCGAAGTGGCCAGAACCGGAATCGAGTCCACCGTGTCAGTCTCAGTATTTGGATCCATCAATCGATGAATATCCTCATCCAATGATCTGACCAGCTTGACGGTCTCCTCATCGACATGATCAGAGCGGTCCAGCTCCCGATGTAGATCCACCAGTAACTGCTTGATTCTATCTTCCGTCTTCATATCATACTGACTCGGAGGGCCGATCAGGAATCTGTTCTGTTCACGTCCACCGGACCCTTGGTCGATTAGTTTAGTGAGTATACTGAATCCAGTGATTTCCGTCTAAGACCCAGGTTCATCGTATTTCTTGTTTTCCACCTTACCACACCCTCTTAGCTCAGTTGCCCAACTCTTGGCGTGGGTTCATAGCGCTCGCCCGACAGATTGCAGCGCCCCTGAAAGCGATACGCCTCTAATGAGCCCTTCAAGCTGGCATTTTGGTGTCCTCGAAGATACCATCGCAGACGCTGCGGATTTACGCGCCCTGAGTCACTGGCACAGTCGTCTTGCAGTTCAGGCGACGCAATCAGGGCCTCCGGGTCATCGAAGAAAGCATAGACTGCAGGTCAAGGTTTTCCATTTGCCGTTGGTCATCGGGACAAACTAATGAATGATTCTGCATCGACTCCAGGATTGCGTTCCCATCGGGTTGCTGCGCTGCGTGCGATGGTCGTCTTGCTGGTCGCTGCACTACTGTCCACTGCACTCATCGGAATAAGATCAGGCAAGAACGAAGATTCCGGGCAGATGCCGGAGTCACTGGCGGAGTACCTGCTCTGGGAACCGCTGGCACTCACTGCGTTTACGCTACTGGATTTCGATAACAACGCGTTCGGCATCGACCGACTGAAGGGCAAGTGGACCTTTGTCTTTTTCGGTTACACATTCTGTCCTGATATCTGCCCGGTAACGCTGGCCAACCTCGCCTCGACGTTTCGGAGGCTGGAAGCGGAATCAATCCCGGTGGCGGATGTTCAGAGCCTATTCGTTTCCGTAGACCCGGAGCGGGATACGCCGGAGGTTCTGAGGCAGTATGTTCCGTATTTTAGTGCCGATTTCATGGCGGCCACCGGCAACAAATCACAATTGGATTCCTTCACGCGGCAGTTGGGAGCCGTTTACTATCGCGAGCCGGCCGAGACCGGGCAGGGCTACCACGTGAGCCACAATTCATCCGTGTTCCTCATCGACCCGCAGGCCAGACTCTATGCGCGCTTGGCAGTGCCCCATGTTCCAGAGGAGATGGCATCTGCGTTCGTTGCTATTCGCCAGTATTATGAAGGCGACAACGCCAATGACGACTCCTTCTAATGCAGAACCCGGCCAACAGGTGACCTGAAGCGATGGTGGATCCAAGGCGTGGATTCAGCAGACAGAACGTGGCTGGTGATACGGCCGTCAATCTTCTCTACGCATCGATACGAAGTTCGGCTTGCGCGGCCGCCTGCTCCCGAATCTACGTGCGGTCAGCTCTTCCAGGTGTGCCACTGTGACGACTACCTGGCCCTTCCCCAACACATGGGCCTCGGCCTGGGAGGACCGGCCTGGAGGGACCGGTCTGGGACAGACACTAATTCGTGGTCCGGATCGAGGCAAAGGTTCAGATTGGCACAACGAGGATTCAAGGCTCAGATTGGACGGTTGCCAACCGTTTCAGCCAGTCTTTTCGGTTGTTTCGTCCTCTATTCGATACAGCTCGGCCAGTCCGGCGTATTGCTGGAGTTGCCGATAGCTGGCTGCTATCTCTTCTCTCTGGGTGCCGGTGGCGCCTGACTCTACAAACGAACCGTAGATTTTCTGCAACAGATCCAGATAGGCAGCCTGTGCGGTAAATGGATCGATAATGAGCGACCAGCCTAATTCCTGCCACTCGTCGGCGGTGCGGGCATCGAGAGAGGTAATCGTCGCCAGTGGCGCCGCAATGGAACGCGGTGCTTGCAGCCACTGCTTCCCATGAGACCCTCAACGACCACATGCTGAAGCAGCAGGACCAGGCGTTTCTAGTGGTTGACGGTATCCCCGGAGACGATCCCATTCCGCCTGTCATGGCGCCGGCCGACGCTGCTCATACGCTGACGGCTACATACAGTCGCCCCTATCTCATGCATGCTTCCATCGGGCCGTCCGCGGCGGTCGCTCAGTTCATCGACGGAAAGTTGACCGTCTGGTCTCATGCCCAGGGGGTGTATGCCCTGCGGCGGGAACTGGCGCGGGTACTGGACATGGGGATCGATAACATTCATGCCGTCCACGTGGATGGATCCGGCAGCTTTGGGCACAACGGCGCAAACGATGCTGCCCTGGACGCGGCATTGCTGGCACGTGTCCTACCGGGAAGACCCGTATCGGTCAAGTGGTCCAGGCGGGATGAGCACACGTTCGAACCCTATGGAGCGCCCGCTGTCATCGAGATGCAGGCCAGCCTCAACGGTGATGGTGAAGTGGTGGACTGGAACCATGATGTCCGCGGCTACAGCCACGTGAGTTTTTCGGGAAGGGAAGCGGATCACTCTCCCCTGCTTGCTGCATGGCATCTGGCGGAGCCCTTCAAGCGCTTCAAAGCGTTTCCCATCAAGGCCTTTATGGGAGGCATCCATCGCAATGCCACCCCATCTATACCTTTCCCAATCGCCGCATCGTGAAGCTTTTCCTGCCGGACAGCCCTTTGCGTGCTTCTTCATTGCGCGGACTGGGTTCCTACGTCAATGTCTTTGCAATCGAGTCCTTCATGGACGAGTTGGCGTACGCGTCCGGCATCGATGCCGTTGAGTTCCGACTGCGCAATCTGGCCGATGAACGGGCTCGAAAGGTCCTTGAAGCGGCGGTTGCGAAAGGGGGATGGCCGAACATAGAGCAGGCCGATGGCAGGGGATGGGGCGTGGCGCTCTGCCGCTATAAGAACTTACAGTGTTACAGCGCGACATTTGTCGTCCTGTGTATCGATAGACGTACCGGCAAGGTACGCATCGAGCGTGCTGTCATGGCTGCCGACGTGGGACAGATCGTAAATCCGGAATCGACGCGAGGCCAGCTCGAAGGGTCCTTTACGCAATCGGCCAGTTGGACGCTGCAAGAGGAAGTTACGTTCGACGAAAACGGCGTCACCAGCGTAGATTGGCGCACCTATCCAATCGCCCGTTTTTGCGACGGGGCCAGCATCGAAACCGTTCTGATCAATCGACCGGGATCGCCTTACCTTGGTCTCGGCGAGGGTGCCACGGGACCCGTCTCGGCTGCCATAGCCAACGCAATCTTCCGCGCGGCGGGCATCCGCATGCGCCGCGTACCCTTTACGCCGGAACGGATCAAGGCGGCACTTGGCGGCTGCTGAATCTGATATTCCAGTGCCACGTGCGTTACCATAGTTATGCTTGCG
>JASMJM010000112.1 GCA_030749725.1 Pseudomonadales bacterium
GCTGAGATCTTTGAATATATCGAGGTGTACTATAATCGTCAGCGCAAGCATTCGACCAATGGCTATATGTCCCCGGTCAACTATGAACAGCAGTGGCAAAATGCTGCTTAAGAAAGTGTCCGGGAAAGTCTTGCCCTTCCATAGCCCCATGCCATGATCTCCGTGACGGGTAAGTGCCTGTCAACACCACGATAAAGCAAAAATACAAAGGGAATCGCCGCTACCACGAGAGTCCAGTCCGCTATGAAGATCGATAATGTGTAGAGAAACAGGATTGATACAGAAGCTGAAATACTCTCTTCTACAATCTGTAACTGGTGTTGACTGCCTTGTGTATCGTCTCCCGTCAATCTCATAAATACGAATTTTCCCGGTACCAGCAAGGCAGTGGCCAATGCCACATCAAACCAAAGTTCATCAAACGCCGCAGGGAGTTGCAGCAGCACGTTCGTTTCATAAATGTAGAAGAGTGAACTGACCAGTAGGACTGCCGGTGCAAGGGAAACCAAGGTACGCAATAGCCGCGCAAAGGAATGTCCCCTTCCGATGATGTTTCCCAACGCGTACCACCACTGAATACCCCAACCCAGGATCAGGAGTTCCAGCATAGCGACCCAACTAAGCCAAGGTTGGTAACTGACCAACCGCGTCTGTGACTCTGACATACCGAGGAAGACCTGTAGGACAAATGCACCGAACAACAAGAATCCTACCAAGGGAGCAAAGACGAGCCCATGTCGTGCGGTCCGATAGAAACACCAGAGCAACGGCATTACCGCGAGTACCAGGATGCCGTCAGTGAGAAAGACGCCAAAGACCGCAAATTGCGCAATCACCGCCCAAAACGTAAATGTCTCATTGAGAATACGTGCAAATTTCAGCTCTGTGTCTTCTGCTTGCTGCGCGTAAATTCCGATTATGCGATAGGCAGCAAAGAACAAGCCGCCAAGCGCCGCGAGATCCAGCCAAGGCCAGACTCTGGAGGTGAAGCTGGCCAGGTATGTGTCTGCTGTGGAATAGGATATTGGACTCATCTCCACTAAGGTCTGCCACAGCAAACACATGATGGCGACGGCGAAAATAGCGTAGCCTTCAATCCGGATCAGGCTTTGTCGGTAGCGAAAGCCAACATAGACCAGGGTCAGACCTTCTGCCGCCCAGAGTGCTCCCATGATGTCCAGGGGAGCCAACACAAAAATCGCGCCTGCAATCAGAGACGCAATCATGAGGGTATACATTGGCCCCGCAATACTGGCCGCTAAACGTAAGGCTTTAATCAGCCAGGCGATAATCCCCGCATTCAATACCAGTACGATTGCGCAGGCGAACGGATTTACGGGCGCTGACAAGACTGCATACAGCATATAAAACACATTCGCGGTGAGCACGCCGAGATCTGTTTTGCTCAAAGAGTCTCTCAGAACGAGACCATCAAACGACCAGTAGTATGCGAACAGATTGAAAAAAGCCAGATACAGCGTCAACGTGGCGACTTCACCGACGCCGCTTCCGTAGGAAGAGAATTCCAGCATGCCTAAACTCAGCAGGAACGTTAGCTGAGCCAATACCGGCCATTGAATCTTCTTGGATAAATGCAGATTGGCACCAGCCAGAACGAACAGATAGCTGACATAAATGGTGTCTATTGACGATACGTTGCCGAGCAGAACGGGAGAAAAGGTACCGCCAACCAACGTGATGGCTGCAACTACTCGAGTCTCGAATACCAGAGCCAATACATAGGACGCCGCGGTTATGAGCGCCAGCAAGGCAAAACCGAGTGGTTCGCTAACAAGATTGTAATAGGGGCCGACAAAATAAGCACAGAGGTAATTGAATACGACACCGAGACCGATCACGCTGGCTCCGTATTCCTGATACCCCGGCTTTCTTAGAGCGATGAAACAGCCTAGACCGATGACAGTGATGCCGACTATAAAGCCAAAGGCGACTTTCAAGGCATCGCTGAGCACATTGGTGAATGTATACTGCAAGCCATAACCAAATCCCGCCGTGAGCGCGACCAGACCGACTACGGTCATCAGAAACACAGGGGCTCTACCCTGCCGTTGGTAATGCCGGTACAGCCCGCCGAGCCTATCGACCATGTCGGCCACGGGACCCAGGAAACGTGAAAAGGCGCGCTTGGTAAACTCCCTGACAACTGCAGACAAGAAGGTCTGCGCCCGACCTTCGCTGTCGGGGCTGGTACGGTCTGATGTTTCAGGCGGTAACGGGCCCGTCTCTTCCCTTGCCGTTTCTGATGGTTCAGGTTTTGACGGGAATGCAGTGCTTAAGACCGAGGGGCCCGCCGCAGCGGTGGCCGAAGGAGCCGTTCTGCGAGCCGATTGGCGAGCCGTCTCCCGAATCCTTCTGCGGGCCGCTTCAGCGCTCGTTTCAGTACGCCGATCATCATCATGCACTGGCGTCGAGCTGTCAGAGACGTCTTCCTTGGCAGTGGGAGGCACAGCATCAGGCTGCAATTCCGCTGGTGAGGGTGTGATCGTTGACGGGGTTGGCGGCTTCCCTAATTCCGATTGACTCTTCAGCTTAAGAGCCTCCAGTTCCTCCTCAAATCCTGCCACCGCCCCTTTTAACTGCGCAAGCTCACGTTCAAGCCTTTCTAGATCGTCATCCACAAGCGGCGTTCCCTTGTCCAGAACCTCACTGGATCACCAGTGAGGGTACGATTGTATTCAGCGCAGAAATACTAGTAAAGCACGACGGTAACGCCAGAGCGATCCGGTGGCCAAGCAAAGGTCATTGCCCGCATTGAGGAAACGGCAGTAATCCTGAACCAGTCCAGCGAATCAAACCTTTCGGAGATCGTAGGCCACGTATTGTGTAACGGATTCATGCCTGGGATACAGGAACAGAATGAATATGCTGAGCACAGAAGTCGAAACGAGCCACGATCCGGAAGGATACGACGTTCCCGCCGTGGAAGCCTGGATCAGAGACAGGATCGATGGCGTTTGCACCCCTCTTAAGTGGACCCGTCTCTTAGGTGGGCATTCCAATCTAACCTATCGCGTGGACAGCCAGAATGGCCTGTCCGCCGTGATTCGACGTCCACCAAGGGGCGAATTGCTGCCTAAGGCCCACGACATGGGGCGCGAATGGGCAGTCATTACGGCTCTCGCGCCAACGGCGGTCCCCGTACCCCAGGGCTACGCATTCTGTGAAGGTCCGGACGTCACCGGTGCATGGTTCTACCTTATGGAGTTGATCGATGGCCATCCACTCTACAACCTGGAAGACACCAATGAGTGGGTCCCGCAAAGCAAGCGAGAGCAACTCGCCTGCTCGTTTATCGACATCCTGGCAGACCTTCATGCTCTGGATCCGGATGAAATAGGACTCGGTGACCTGGGGAAGAAGGAGGGATACGTCGCCCGACAAGTCCGCACCTGGTACCGGTCATGGATGTCATCCATTGAGGCCGCTCAGTACGATGACGACCGCGCCCATGAGTTACAGCGGTTCTTCATCGACAATATGCCCGAACAAGGCAAGGCGAGGCTCGTGCACGGCGACTATGGCCTGCACAACTGTCTGGTTGGGCCCAACTGCACGGTGGCTGCGGTGGTGGACTGGGACATATCGACCTTAGGCGATCCGTTGGCCGACCTTGGTTATGCCCTCAATCAATGGCCAGCATGCCGAGATGAGATACCCGGTGATTCTGTCGCAGCAACCTCTGCGCCGGGATTTCCACCGCAGCAAGTACTGGTGGAACGCTATGCTGAACGCACCGGCCGGGATCTGTCAAAGCTGGACTATTACCTGGCATTCAACCGCTGGAAGACTGCAGCCATTAATCACGGTGTCTACGCGCGCTACATGGCCGGCCAAAAAAGTACGGAGGGTATTGATCTTGACGGGCTGGTGACAACCATCGACACCTCACTCACCCTGTCAGCAGAGCTGGTTGGAAAGATCAGGTAACCGTTTTCGCCCTCAGCGGGTCAAAATCAGCTTCAGCAGCACCTAATCCCACCGAACAAAATCCGTCGGTGCAAAGAAATCACCCACTGGCACATCAGGCAGTCGGGGCCGCTCACGCCGAACGCACATGTGTGGGTGTTGACGTGAATCGCTGACAAATCTATCGTTCGCTATCCAAACGCAGCGTGTTGGTGCCGGGCAGAAAGTTAACGGCAGGACCCGTTGTGTCGATGGCGAACAGAGCCCAGAAATTGAATCCGCAAGGAGAAGTGAATGTCAGAAGCATTGAAAATCGACGCCGGCACATGGCAGGAATTGCCCGATATGCCGGTAGAAAAGTGGGAAGCAGCAACGTTCGTCCTCGATGAGAAGTTATACGTACTTGGCGGTTACGGCGCGGGCGTAAAGTCGAGCAAAATCTGCCACATCTTCGATCCGAAAGATGGCAGTTGGACCCGGACTCAGGATCTACCGAGCGCAATCTCTCATGTGAACCCGGTGCTCGACGGCCGGACCGTCTGGCTGGCCGGCGGTTTCAAGGACGGCTATAAGGATCACATCATCGCCGAGGTGTGGAGCTACGATCTCGACCTGGATCGATTTACCGCCGCGCCGCTTCTCCCGGAAAAGAGGGGCGGTGGGGGTCTGGCACTGATCGGGCGGAGGCTGCACTATATCAGCGGTCTCAAAGAGGATCGTGATACCGATGCCGCGGAGCACTGGGTCTTCGATCTGGACGAGTGGCAGAAGGGATCCGCAGAGTGGCGGGAGGACGCCGCGCCGATGCCCGTCCCCAGAAATCAGTTCTCCACCGTGTTGTTCGAAGGCAAGATCTACCTGATTGGTGGCCAGTTCCATCACGATAGCATGCAGCTCGATCAGTCCAGGGTCGATATCTACGATCCGGAAACGGACTCGTGGAGTACCGGGCCCTCACTGCCGAAGGGACACTCACACTCCGAAGGCGGCACCTTCGTTCACGACGGTGAAATCTACATGGTTGGCGGCCATACGACGCCGGAGGGGGGTCGAAAGTCGATTGACCCGGACATCCTTAAACTGGCTCCAGGAGGCCCGTGGGAGCTGATCGGTAAACTACCCGTGCCGCTCTCTTCACCTGCTGCCAGGATCATCGGTGGGAAGTTCTATGTTGCCGGCGGCTCCCTCAACGGGGGCAGTGTTCAACCGAAGATGTGGGTAACAGACGCTCCCTGATCACACGCAATTGCTGGAGATCACCATGGAAGTTTTTGCAGGCAAGACTGCATTCATAACAGGAGGCGCCCAGGGCATTGGCCTTGGGATTGCCAAGGCCTGCCTGAAGGAGGGCATGCGGGTAGCCATCGCCGATGTCAAAACCAAGCAACTCAAGGTGGCGGAATCGATCCTCGACAGCCCGGAAAACGTCCTGGCCATCGAACTCGACGTGCGTGACCGCGACGCGGTGAAAGCTGCCGCGGATAGGACGGAGGCGGCGTTCGAGAAAGTGCACGTCGTCTGCAACAACGCAGGCATTGGTCCCGGGGGACCTGTGGTGTCGGTTCAGCAGGAAAACTGGTACCGGACATTGGATACCAACCTGCACGGTGTGCTGAACGGCGTGCAGGTGTTCGCTCCGCGGATAGAGCGGCACGGGGAAGGCGGACACATCGTCAACACAGCATCCATCACCGGGTTTGCTCAGCAGGGAGGCGGCGTGCCTTACGGCGTCACGAAAGCAGGTATCATCGCGCTAACGGAGGTCCTACGTGTCGAGTTGGCAGGCAACCATGCCAAGAACCGCTGGCAAAACATGTACAGCGCCGGCCGCGACCGTTGGGGCGAAGAGGGACCGCCGGAGTCGCTTATTTCCGCCTCGGTGCTTTGTCCCGACGCCGTCGATACTGAAATCTCGGCGTTCTATACAAACCCAGAAGATGACGAAGAGACCCGGCAGCGGAAAATTCAGTGGCTGAAACACATGGACATCGAGCTGATCAAGCCCGATCTGGTTGGTGAGCAGGTGGTGAACGCAATTCGCAACGACGAGCTCTACATCTTCTGCGATGGCTATGGGTCGCGTCGCTTGGTGAAGACGCGTACCCAGGCCATGTTGGACGCGTTCGACCGGCAGTTTCCCGAATAGGGCAGCCTATTTGTGGTGCGAGAGCAGCCAGCTCACCAGTTCCGGATCGTGATAGGCCGCGGTCCATGTGTCGTGATCCGCATCGGGATCCACCGTGAATCTAACGTCGCAGCCCGCCTTACGAAGTAGCCGGACCATCTTCACCGACTCGCCAATGGGTACTTCGGAATCCAGCGCGCCATGGAAACACCAGACTGGCAGCCCTTTGAAATTGTCCGGATTGATGCGCGTTGACGGTGCACAGATGGGCGCGATGGCTGCGATACGATCGGCTGCTACGTTTGCCAGCATCCAGGTACCCAGACCGCCCATGCTGTTCCCTGAAACATACACTCTCGAACGATCGATATTGTACTTCTCGATGACCTCGTCCAATAGGAGATCCAGGCAACGGGTATCCCACATCTCTTTGCATTGAGGACAGACCGTAACAAAAGGCAGGTCGAGCCCCTCCTTGATAAATCTCGGCAGCGTCTGCAACTCCAGCCGATCCAGGTCCGTGCCTCTCTCACCTGAGCCATGCATGAAGAAAAGCAAGGGATGGCCGGAGCCTTGCTCGGAGTATTCCTTGGGGAAGTAGGTGCGATAGGCGATCGATATCTCCACTGGCAGGGTGGTGGAGAAAGATTGATCCTGGCTGCTCATAGTCGCTTTCCATCAGGAACGTGATACTGCCAGACGCTCAACAGTGTCACGCCCACGTTCTATCGTTAGGCCAACGCCACGATCAAGGCCGCCAGAGACTCAACAGCGTCACGCCCCACGTTCTATCGTTAGGCCAACGCCACGATCAAGGCCGCCAGAGACTCAACAGCGTCACGCCCACGTTCTATCGTTAGGCCAAGCCTGGCTCAAGCCTGCATGGCGACTAATACACGTGCAATGTAGGAGTATTCGGGTTCAGCTTACAATTTCCGCGTCAACGCCGGCTGACATGACGATGTACTTAAGCCTTTCCATATGACTTTCATCTGGTGTTTCAACATCGTCCAGTTGATACGTCTTACCGAGCTGCGTGTACCTGTGCATTCCGAGTTGGTGGTAAGGCAGTAGTTCGATCCTTTGCACCTGGCCTTCCAGGCTCGCAGCAAATTTGGCAGTCGCGATGATATTCTCTTCCGTGTCATTGCAGCCCGGTACAACGGGAATACGAATGATCATGGTACACATCTTGGATGCTTTCCTGGCGTTTTCCAGGATCTGCCGGTTGGAGGCACCCGTGAGCTCGCGATGGACCTTGTCGTCCATGTGTTTGATGTCAAAGTGGAGCAAATCGACATACTGAAGGATCGACTCAAGACCAATCCATGGCGCAAGACCACATGTTTCAATCGCAGTATGGATATACTGCTCCTTGCACTTTTTCAGGAAGGCGCTGACGAATTCCGGTTGCATGGCGAGCTCGCCGCCGCCAACGGTAACGCCGCCGTTGGAGCGTCGATAGAACGAGCTGTCCTTGTCGACTTCCCTGAACAGTTCGTCAACGGTCATGCTTTGTCCTGATATTTCCAGCGCCCTCGACGTACACGCTTCGACGCAAATGCCACAGGCGTTGCAGAGATCTCTGTCTATCTGCAGTGGTTCTCCGGCAGATCGTTGCAGTGCCTTTTCTGGACAGATCGCGATGCAGTCGTCACTTCCTATGCAGCAGCTTGATGTATAGAGAAGGTCCGGCAGCTTGCTTTGCGTGTGCGGGGAAGAACACCAGACGCACGTCAACGGACACCCTTTCATGTAAACGAGCGTTCGTATTCCCGGGCCATCATGGGTTGCAAACCGTTCAAGGCTGCAGACTATCCCCTGCGGTTGCTCCATGGAGTGCAACTCCTTTCAATTGCCAGTCGATGAATTTGATGCCATTCGATCGATCGGACCAGCCAGGAGACTGGCTTGGAACCGATTTCCGCGCCATTGTACTACGCTGCCGGTGATCATGGAAACCGATGTACGATCCGGGGTTGCCTCTGGGAACCGCCGTTCGCGGCGACGACTGGATCACCCCTGGCATGCCAATCGACGGAACGCACAAGGCATGTCGGATGACGTGACGACTGAATCACCCCTGGCCTGCCAATCAGCGCCACGCACAAGGCATGTCGGATGTCGAGGACCAACAATTATATTGAGTCGAGCGATCTCCGGCGGGGACTAGGCATTGAAATGGTCCAATGATACCCTTAGATTCCGAAGTCACTCAGACTGATCAGCCGCCGATCATGACAATTCATGCAAGCGTGCGAGGAGTCACTGACACTGGAAGAGAAGCTGATTCAGCAAATCCTTGAGGCACGCAGGCAGGCAATGGATGAGGCCCGCCCTGATGCTGTGGCTGCCGTGCATGCGACCGGTCATGCCACTGCCCGAGAACGGCTCACCAGTCTGCTCGACGCCGACAGCTTCATCGAGTACGGCGTACTTGCCGGCGGGACCTCCAACGTGGAAGACCCTGCCGTGGCCGATGGCCTCGTTGCAGGCACCGGGCTGATCTCAGGCAAGCCAGTTGCGGCCGCCTCATATGACAGCAGCGTGTTGCATGGCACCCAGAGTGAACGCAATCAGCGCAAGCTCGGACGACTGATTTATCTCTCGAAGACGCATCGCTGGCCGTTTGTCTGTTTCGTCGACGGTGATGGTGCCAGGCCGGGGGACCCACTTCCGGGGCCGCCTATCGTTATCGCGCCACGAGGCCGGTGGGATTTGTACGACGGATTAGCAGAGCTGTCCGGTTGGTCACCCACTATCGCAATAGTTAGCGGCCGCGCACTGGATGGTCATGCCGGCATTGCCATGCTTTCGGATTTTGTAGTCGCTACCAGGAATTCCAAGCTCGGTTCGTGGGAAACATTGGAACCAGTGTCCGGTGACGCGTACGGTGACGCGGGGAGGAAGCCGACAGTCCGTTCGGTCGAGGACTACGAGAGAACCGGCAACATCGATCTGATCGTCGAGGACGAAGCGGCCGCAATCAAAGCCGTTCAGCAGTACCTTACCTACTACTTGCGTGACCTGACTGACTTTGAGCCAGCGCCGAACCATGATGAGATCGCTTCGATCATTCCCGAAAACCGGCGCAGACCCTATGACATGCGCAAAGTGATCACGTCCTTCGCCGATGCTGACAGCGTCATGGAATTGGCCGTCGGATGGGGGCGCTCCATGCTGACAGCGTTGGCCCGTTTGGGGGGACGATCGGTCGGAATCTTTGCCAATCAGCCAAAGTCTCCGCTGGCGGGTGCGATCGATTCTGACGCCGCCGACAAGGCGTCAAGATTCATCGAATTGTGCGACGCCTACGAATTCCCGCTTATATCGTTCATCGACAATCCGGGGTATATGGTCGGACCGCAGGCTGAGCGTGACGGCATCGCCCGTCACCATGCGCGTCCCTTGGCCGCGCTGCATCATCGCAGCGTACCTCTCTGCTCGGTACAGATTAGAAAGGCATACGGTCTCGGTCCCTATGCCATGTCCGGATACGGATCCAGCCGGGTAGTGCCGGAACTTCGCCTGGCCTGGCCGTCGGTCGAGTCCGGCGGCATGTCTCTGGAAGGGGCCGCATATCTGGTCAAGCGAAAAGAGATCCAGGCCGCAAAAAACGAGGCGGAGGCATTGGCTATTCGAAACGCCTATGCCGATCAGATGCGCGACTACACTTCCGGACTTCGAGCCGGGCAAAGTTTCATGTTCGACGACATCGTTGATCCGGTGGAAACACGCCAGCGTATCATCGCCATGCTTGAGCGCCTGCCGCGGTCACTCGGTCCCCGCAAAAAGCATCCCATAGATCCGCGCTAAGGGGCACCTCGTTAGAGAGTATATAGAGTAGCCATGGACCAGAAGCTGATAGACGCCCTGCACGCAACACGCAAAGTGCAATCTGACGAAGCACGTCCTGACATTGTCGCTCGGGTACACTCGAACGGCAGAATGACAGCACGTGAACGCATGGCTGCACTGCTCGATGCGGACTCTGCGGTGGAATATGGCAGCATCGCAGGCCAGACTTCGGATGGTGAGTGGGTCGCTGAAGCGGGCGGTGTGGATTTCGTGGGTACCATCGGCGGTCAAGTGGTGATTGCCTCCTCTACCGACTACACCGATCACGGCGGCGGTTACGGAGCGGGCAGGCTGGGTCGACTGTTCGCGCTGGCTGAGGAGCATCGTTGGCCTTTGGTGTTCTTTGTCGACGGTGGTGGCAGCCGGGCACGGCATCCAAGGAGTGGTCAAGGTCACCTGGAATTCAGTGGTCCCATCGGTCGTTTCACCATCATTGACGGCAACGCCGAATTGTCGGGTTGGGTGCCGACCATCGCAATCGTATCGGGTCCCTCGTTCGCCGGCCATGCCAGCCTGGCCGCTTTCTCCGATTTCTTGATAGCAACAGGGGGGTCATCCATCGGCATAGGCGGACCGCCGATGGTGGAGGCGGCCCTCGGTGTTCGCCTCAGTGCTCACGAGCTTGCCGGTGTCGAGATGCACGAAAAGCGCGGGGGCATCGACTTGTTGGTGACCGACGATGCCGCATCCATCCACGCCGCTCGTAAGTACCTCGCTTACTACAGCGACCTGCCCTTCGGAAAACCGTCAGCATCTGCACACCGTATCAACTCGTTAGTATCCGAGAATCAACATTATGACATGCATCACGTAATCGAATCATTGGTCGATGCTGACAGTGTATTTGAGCTGCGCCCCCGTTTCGCACCGGCGCTTATCACCGCGTTGGCACGAATTGAAGGTCGATCCATCGGCGTGCTGGCGAACCAACCCCTTATCGACGACGGCGCCATCGACGCCGATGCTGCAACGAAAATATCACGCTTTGTGGAACTTTGTGATTGTTATGAGTATCCGATCATCTCCCTGATCGATACCCCCGGTTGTATCACACGCTGGCAGCGCAAAGGTGAAGACTTGACGACCGAAGCCGGCATGACGCGCTGGCACGCCCGCCCGTTGATCGCTCACCAGAATCGCACCGTACCCCTCGTCAGCATTCAGATTCGCCGCGGCTATGGCCTTGGACCGGCGTTGATGTCCGGTTTTTCCAGCGGCCGCGGCGTACCTGCACTGTGCCTGGCGTGGCCCACCCTTGAGGTCGGTCGAACCGATGGATTCTCGGCGATCCGTTACAATACTGCAATCGATGACGTCGTCACACCAGCGGAAACCAGGGATAAAATCGCAAGAGTTCTGCGCCATATCAAGCGCACGTTCAACCAGACTGAAAAGAAACATAGCATCGACACCTGGTAGTCGATGTCCGGCTGTGAAGCTGGCCGCCCAGGCTTGAATCGCTTTCTACCCGGGCCGATTTATACTTACACGACGAGACAAAGGTGCGCGTGTCAATAGAGGAGTCTAACAAGTGAATACCACAGTCAACTATCTACCCCATGCGATCTTTGCTACGCCGGATGAGCCGGTACCGAGGGTGCTGGTCGCTCCGCAGCGATACATTCAGGGCCCGGATGTACTCGATCAGATCGGCAAGTACCTGTCGCTCGTCAACGCGCATCGAGCCGGGATTCTTGTTTCCAAGAGGGGTGAACACGCGGATGGTGTACGGGTAATCACCAGCCTCAAGAATGCCGCCATCGAGCCCGTTATCAGCACCTTCCATGGCGAGTGTTCCCATGACGAGATCGATCTGCATGTCGCCGGTCTGCAGGGCGAGTCCCTCGACTGCCTGCTCGCAGTCGGCGGGGGGAAGTGTGTCGATGCGGGCAAGAGCATCGCGTATCGACTGAATGTTCCTGTCGTTATCGTACCCACCCTGGCATCCAACGACGCCCCTTGTTCAGCCGTATCCGTCCTATATTCTCCCGAGGGAGTCTTTGCCGGTGCTGAATTCTTCCCTCAAAATCCCGCCATGGTTGTGGTCGATACCGGAGTCGTAGCCAATGCATCGGAACGTTACCTCGTTGCTGGAATGGGAGACGCCATGGCCACCTGGTATGAAGCACGGGTGTGCCTGCAGAATCCGAATGCGAGATCGACGATTGGCGCCCGGCCGACGCTGGCATCCTATGCCCTCGGTGAAATCTGTGCCAACACGTTATTTGAAGAAGGCCAGTCGGCTGCCGCAGCCGTTGCTGCAAACCGCGTAGATGAATCGTTAGAGAAAGTCGTCGAAGCCAATACCCTGTTGAGCGGGCTGGGATTTGAAAGCGGTGGTCTGGCGGTGGCCTATGGGGTTGCGCAGAGCTACACTGCTGTCCCCGTGGTTCACGCCAACTACCTGCATGGTGAGATGGTGGGGATGGGTACATTGACCCAACTGATGATGGAATCCGAGGACGAGACCAGACGGGTGGCGGAGTTTTTCGCGAGCGTCGGCCTGCCCGTTCATCTGGGTCAGATCTCCCTGGATGCAGGCGATAACGGTGCTCTGGACAGGGTGGTTGAAACCACGATGGCGTCGCCCATTATCCACAACATGACCATGCCAATGACGCCTGAGTATATTCGCTCGTCGATCATAGGTGCGCACGAACTCGGTCTGAGCGTTGCTGAGTCAGTTGGTGATGACGCCTACAGGAGGCTGCATGGCGACTGAACAAAACCGGCTACAGTAAACCGTTCAGCCGGTTGAGATTAGCTAAGTTACCAGGTGCCAATTCCTTATCGGCGATGGCAGGATGGTCCGGCTGATATCTGTGGGCTCGATAGATACTAACCGTTGGATCACCCCTCTTGTTGGTATTCACAAAAGGATTGATCCACTCCCAGACGACTTCATGATTTCTCATCACCTCGAATATTCTGCCGCTGGTACCCTCACAGACAAGCGTCGACCCGGAAGCTAACCTCTCGGCACCGGATATGTGTCCGCTAAAGAACTGTTGCATCGGTTTGCCCTGATAGCTCCAGGTGATCTCATCCGCTCGCGGATCGATTTCGATTGCCCTGGAACCGGCATGGCCGTTGTCAAAGACAAGAATTCGGCCATCATCTACCCAGGTAGGGTTGTGCTGTCCGTGCGCTTTGGTAAATTTGTAAGTGATTTCTCCGGACTTGCCGTCGATCACCGCGACCCGGTCGTTATTTCGGCCTGAAAAAACAATGTCCCCGTCAGAGTTACAGTCAAAGCCATTGAGATGAGTCCATTCCCATCTTCTCGCAGATGGATGAATCGGGTCTTTGCTCGGATCCAACAGTTGCCAAGTGCGAACTCTCCTGACTTCTTTGCCGTTCGGGTCCACTTCAACCAGATCGTCCCCCAACAGTCTGGGCAGTCGTTCCCTCGGCAGGCGAAAGCCACCACGCACCTTTTTGTGTAATTCCTCTGACAGTTCCACCCACTCCGGCACCATCGTATTGCCGTTTTCAAATCTGTAGAAATCGTGATGCTGGGCCTTGTTGACATACTCCCAGACGACAGTCCCTCGCCAGTCAACTTCCTGCAATGTTGTGTGATAGCCCCCAGTCTGGTGACGTGCTGCTCGAATGGTAACGGAGCTTTGGTGGGTTCATCTTTGGGTGGACGCGGTAGATCGATGTCCGATCCTGACATTAGCAGGTTGCCGTTTTTCAACAGTCGACCTGAACCAGGACGAATAGAGTGGAACTTCCACTCGTGAACGATACAACCGTCCATGTCGATCAGATAACAACTATTGCCGGCGTGCGGCGTAACCAGGGTATAACCTTTGGTAGACACCTCCGGACGATGAAACGTGAGACCGGTAAGACGATTGATGGACCAACCCATATGAGTTTCCCGTTAGTTATGGAAGTGGCAGCGAGAGTTAAACATGCACATTGGCTCACAGCAGGGCGAATCAACAGAATCGAGATGTTGCGCAGACGTATTCCGGCTATCGTCGATGTCGGATGCCCTGCCCTGCCACGAAGCGCGTCCGGTAGATTCTCACGTGCAGGTTGATCGGCCGAAAATCGGTTCGGCTAATCCAACTCGCTCGACGGCTGCCTGAATCAGTTGTCTGAACCGCCTCGGTCGGTTCCCGCTACCGGGCGATCGTGGGGGGCACTGTCGTACGCACCACGAAAATCACGGAAGGGCCCATCACGCCACTCCAGTGCCGACTTGAGACCGTCCTCCCGAACGCGTCTGCCCCACTCGGACGCAGCGGCACGAGCTGAACTGAGTGCCTGAATCTCGGTGCCGGAGTGCAGACCCTCACGAATGCCCATGGTCTCATATTGACGATTCACCGCTCGTTTGGTGTACATCAACATTTCATTATCGATATGGCCCATGCGACGCGCAAACTGCTCAGTGAAATCGTCCAGTTCCTCAGCCGGAACGGCGCGATTGGCCCAACCAAAATGAGCCATCTCTGAACCTGACATGGAGTCGCCCATGAATGCAAATTCACGTGCCTTCGCCGGTGGCAGGTGCCAAGGGGTCCACATCATGTCCATCGTCGTCATGGCCCGAACCGGGGGATAACCAATCTTGGCGTCCGTGGCAACGATGCGGAAGTCGCAGGTCGTGGCAAGCTCCGTGCCGCCCGCCAGGCAGTGTCCCTGAATCTGGGCAACGACCGGTTTGGCAAGTTCCCATATGGTCCAATTTGTCATGACCACATGCCTTGCCCACTGGTTGTTTCCCGGATGGGTGGTACCTGTCGAGGGTAGTTTGGAACGCACGTCAACAAACTTATCGTCCCCCGCCGAGCGTGAAGGTGAAAGATCGTAGCCAGAGCAAAATGAACGTCCCGCGGCTCTGAGGACGATGACGCCAACTGCATCGTCATGTTCGGCTTCACGCATGGCCTCCATGATCTCACCACGAAGGTTGTTACTCAGCGCATTGAGTTTCTCGGGTCGATTCAGGGTGATAAACGCGAGCCTGTCGTCAGTTTCATAGATAACGTCTCGGTACTCCATAGTGTCTTCCTCTGTGTTTTTGACCGCCAGCTATCCACCCCATGTGTCGTCACCAACTGACCAGAACACGTCAGCCAATCGGACAGGTGATGGAATCCTTACGGTAGGCTTCGCCATTCAAAAACCGGTAACGATGCTAGTACAAGGCCCACGCAGTTCATTGATGAATGGTTGTACGCTATGTTCACTCTTCGCTCGTCTTAGTTCAACTGCTCGAGAAGTCTGTACAGCGACTTGCCGCCCGATAACGATGACCTGGGCATTCCGGTTCCGAGGCTGAATAAGAACCCCGAAGATGATGCCAACTTGGCCCTGTTCCTGGCTTCGGTTGCATCCGACAGGTGTACCAGTGAACAGATCCCCATCTGAAGATGGTTAAGAATCGATCGTTTTTTGGCAATGATCCACCCGTGGCGTGCATGCAGGTTATTTTATCTGTCCTGCTTCTACACTGATCCGCACACCTAATGTATGATAATCAGTAATGTGAGCCGGCCCCACGACAGGCTCCTTCAGGCCACTCGTCCGTCAAACGCAACAGGGGAATTCCAATGACAGAGTTTTGTATAGTAGAGAAGAAAGATCACATCATGATCGTACGATTGAATCGGCCCGATCGCCTGAACGCGCTGCACCCACCCGGTAATGCTGAACTGGGCGAAGTGTTTGACGACTTCGCTGCTGATGATGATATGTGGGTGGCCATCATCACGGGTGAAGGCAGGGGTTTTAGTGCCGGCAACGATCTACGTTATCAGGCCGAGGGTGGTAAAGGCGTTCCGACGCCGAAGGGTTTTGGTGGCCTGTCTTCCCGCTTCGATCTCACCAAACCCGTTATCGCTGCCGTCAACGGCGTCTCGATGGGCGGCGGCTTTGAGATTGCGCTTGCCTGTGATCTGATCATCGCCTCGGACCAGGCGTTGTTCGCTCTTCCCGAGCCAAAGGTGGGCCTGGCAGCTCTGGCCGGCGGACTGAACAGACTGCCGCGGCAGATTGGCGTTAAACGTGCCCTTGGCATGATTCTAACGGGGCGCCATGTAACGGCCGCGGAAGGCAAGGAACTCGGTTTCGTCAACGACGTGGTTCCCCATGATCAGTTGATGGAACGAGCAATGGATTGGGCTAACCAGATCCTGCAGTGTGCACCCCTCTCCATTCGAGCCAGCAAGGATGTCGTCTACAGAAGTCTGGACAGTGCATCTCTACAGGAATCCATGTCAGTTGCGTATGATTCCGTCAGAGCGATGACCCAAGGCGAGGACTTTATCGAAGGCCCAAAGGCATTCTCTGAGAAACGGCCACCTAACTGGAAGGGTAAATAAACCCAGAGAAGAGGCCGACTGTTCTCCCGGTCAGCGCGTCATGAAGGCAACGGCGATGAGACGACGCGTCGGACCGGGTAACTATCCGAGCAGATGGGATACTTGCAATTCTTCACAGGTCGTTCGGAACCAGTCGATCACTTCCGGGTGGTACGGAATGCCATTCTCCAGGCGCTCGACTTCAGCTTCCCTCTCCGGGATACCCGGATAGACCACGCGTGTTTCACCAGGTGCGGGCTTACACTCACGCAACCGTTTCAAATAGTCATCCATATCCGTCTTGAACGTGTCGAGTTCTGTGAATGCTTCCACGTTGTAGGCCATGAAATAGTGGGCTGATCCAGCGCGTCGATCCGGGCCCGCTCCGGTTCCGGCCAGAACGGAAGTCAGTACTTCAACCAACATCATTAAGCCGAATCCCTTGTGGGAGCCTATCTCACGGGTTCCTCCCAACGGCAGCATCATGAAGTCCGGTGGCACGGGGCCCTCTTCCATCATCGGTTTACCGTCAGCGGTGGCGACCCAGCCAGGATAGACTTCGCCATCGATCCGCTTCAGCAATTGGATTTTGTTGCCGGCAACCGAACTCATCGAGGCATCGAAGATAAAGGGTACCTCGGCTCCGGCGGGCACGGCGATGCCAATTGGATTCAGGCCCAGCAATGCTTCCGCACCCTGAGTTGGCGTCACCAGCACGCCACCTGTGGTCATGGACATACCAATCATATCGTGATCAAGGGCACGATGCGCGTGGTAGGCGGCGGGTCCGTAGTGACCCGCGTTGTAGGCAATTGCCACTCCAATGCCATGTTGTTTTGCCCGTTCGATGGCGAGGTCCATGACCGGTGGACCGACGGCCAATCCCAGGCCCTGATCACAATCGACGGTGACTGCAACACCCGTATCGCGCACGACTTTGCTGGTCGGCTTGGGATTGATATAGCCATGCTTGAAACCCGCGACATAAGCACGCGTCATATTGCTGACCCCATGGGAATCAATTCCCCGGATGTCCGCGTACATGAGTACATCAGCGGACTGCACCGCATCATCATCGGGCATACCGAGGGCCTTGAACAGGTTCTCAACAGTGGTTCGCATGTCATCCGGTTTGACATGCACGGCGATATCAGCGGGAACTTTGAAACGATCAAGCACGTAGATCTCCTTGGTCTGGTGGTATTGCGTTATTGTCAACTTGCAGGATAGTTTTGTCTATCGTGTGGATTTATTAGTGTTTGTCCTCAGAGTGCGTCGAGTGTCTGTCCCAAAGCCTATCTCCCCCAGTGCCACTTCCTAAAGCGTCCTCATTGTTTCAGGCGTAGTGACTTGGGGCGCCAAGCAGAAGGGGCTGGGGTGTCGTGCGCGACCCCGGCCTTCTCGTAGCAATCAGCCCGGGCGCCGAGCGCGTGGAAGGAGGGGTACCGCCATCGGGCCCGAAGGGGCTCCTGACCAAGTGAGGGTAGCTGGGAGAGCCGCAAGCCGCGAAGAGAAGGACCGGGGTCGCGCACGACACCCAGCTCCTTCTGCGATCAGAGTTGTTACGACCTAAAGTAAGTGCCATTCGTAGTTAGTTGAGTAACTCTCTCATGCCCTTGCCCTGATTTCTGCACCAGGCAGCGATCGTTCCCAGGTCCCAGCCGATGCAGAAGTGCCTGACCCCCATATCCAGGAATCGTTTGGTTTGCTCGAAACTGCCGACCTCCACTCTCGGGGCCACGCCTGCTTTCAGGGCTTTCTCGATCATCGTCGTATGGGCCTGTTGGACTTCGTCACTACCCCCTTGACCGACCAGGCCAACGCTAATGGAATAGTCAGCAGGTCCGAACTGGACCATATCAACGCCGTCTATTTCAAGTATTTCGTCGAGGTTTTCCATGGCACCTTTTTTCTCGATCATGATGGCGATGACCACTTCATTCATGGCTTGTACCCAGCGCTCCGCACCGACATAGCCGTACCCAACGTAGCGCCTCATACCGACACCGTGCGTACCTCCGGCTTCGGGCGTCTCTGATCGGACCATACGAACGAACTCTCTAACGTCGTCGGCACTGCGGCCATCGGTGAACAGGACGTTCTGAATGCCGGCATCTATGGCGCGCGTCGCAATGAATCCGGCCGTCTGTTCTTCCACTTTCATCATGGACGACATCTCCGGAAAGAGTTCGATCGCGCGTCCGATATTATCCAGCAGTTCCAGGTTGAAAGGGGAGTACTCGCCTATGTATTCGATGTAGTCAAATGCCCCGGTCTGACCGATTACCTCAACCATGCCGGGCCACGGCGTGATCAAGTGAGTACCCAGGGTGGGTTTGCCTTCGTCTAATAGTGTTCTTAAACGGTTTTCTTTCATCTCTGAATTCCTCGATCAACCAGTCATCTACCCATGAAGTTCATGTGGCGTGACCATAGCATGACGGTGGCAATTAGCAATGGTAAGACGGCGCTCAGGAGCGACCCACCTGTTGCCACGCCCGCCAAACAAGGATTGCAATGAAAACGGGTAAGACATTAAGCTCTGCTCCCACCAACAAACAATCAGGTAACGAGTTCAAATATGTTCGATCTAACAGGAAAAAATGCAGTGCTGACAGGTTCTTCGATTGGCATGGGAAGGGCCCTTGCCGAAGGTCTGGCGTTGGCGGGCGCCAAGGTCGTCATTTCAAGTCGAAAAGGGGATGTCTGCGAGGACACGGCCGCGGCGATCAACGAATTGTGTGGCGAGGAGCGTGCAATCGCAATCCCCTGTAATATCGGCTACAAGGAGCAACTGCAGAATCTTGTGGATGAAACTCACAGGCAACTGGGCGCCATCGATATTCTGGTCGGCAATGCCGGCGTCAACCCCTTCTACGGACCTTCTGCAGAGATCCCCGATTCTGCCTTTGACAAAACCCTATCCAGCAACATCAAGTCGAACCACTGGCTCTGCCATATGGTGTTGCCGGAAATGGTCGAGAGGCAGGACGGCGTCATTATCATCACCTCGTCCAACGGCGCATATTCGCCATCCTTGATGTTGGGTACCTACGCCATCTCAAAAGCTGCCGATCTGGCACTGGTGCGAAACCTTGCAGCGGAATACGGCCAATACAATATTCGCGTGAATGCGCTCTGCCCGGGTGTATTCAAGACCCGATTCGCCGCCGCGATCTGGCAGGACGAGGACGGCAATGAAATACCTACCGTCGATGTGCCACTGCAGCGTTATGGGGATCCGGAAGAACTGCGTGGCGTTGGCGTCTTCCTCGCGTCGAAGGCGGCGAGCTTTATGACCGGACAGGGTCTGGTCATCGATGGTGGCGTGGTCATGGTGCGTTGACACGAGCCCGAGCCGAGCCCCAGCCGAGCCCGAACCGAGCCCCAGCCGAGCCCGATCCAGCCACAGCCGAGCCCGAACCTATACTGGTGATTGACGAAACCTGTACAATGCAACCAATGACTTTTCTCATCTGAATGGAGACCCAAATGACCGAGTTATCTGCCACATTGCTGCAGGCTCTGGAAGCCCTGGACACCCCAACAGTCTGTAATGCTCTTGAGGTCGTCGAACCGAGTCGCCGCAACAATGGTTTTAACGTTAGGCCGCTGGTCTGTGTACATCCTGAACTACCCCCGGTGGTTGCTTTTGCCAGAACTGTGCGGATCCGAGCCAAAGACAAACCCGAAACGCGTCCCGACAGCGTCGGCCATTACACCTATATCGCCGAAGGCGGTCCACTGCCCAGTGTTACCGTGGTAGAGGATTTAGATGAAGTGCCCGGGTGGGGTGCCCTGTGGGGTGAGGTCAACACCAACGTTCACCTTGGTCTCGGATGCAAGGGAGTTATCACCAATGGCAGCGTTCGTGATCTGCCGGATTCCGCCAAGGGATTCCAGATGCTGGCCGGCATGGTCAACCCATCCCACTCATTTGTGCATGTAGTGGATTGGGGCGGCACCGTAAACGTCCACGGCATGGAGGTCGATGACGGAGATCTCATTCACGCCGACCAGCATGGTGCCGTGGTGATCCCTCTGGATAGCGCTCAGGCTGTGGCGAACGAAGCCAAGAAGATCATGGCGCGGGAACGAATCCTTATCGACGCTGCCAAACAACCCGGTTTCAATATGGAGAAGATGCGTCAAGCCTGGGCCGGGATGGCGGAAATCCACTGACGGATTGAACGGACGGCAGCACGCCTTTTCTGAATGAGCGGCGAGCATAACGAGAGAACAACGAGGCACCGTATGACTGAGAAAAAGACTGTTTTAGGACTGGTGGGTAGTCCGAATCCTGACGGCCTGACCAATCAACTCGTAACTGCAGCCCTTGATGGCGCGCAGGAAAACGGCGCGACCATCGAGAAACTGCAGATGTCGGAGTACGTGGTCGACCCATGCCAGGACTGCCTGCCTTGGACATGCTTGCAGACGCTGGAATGTAAGTACAACGACGAGAATTTCGAGTTTCTTAACGAGAAGATCCTGGACTGCAGTGCTCTGATCCTCGGCACGCCGGTTTACTGGTGGGATACCAGCGCGATGGTGAAATATCTGATACTGAAGATGTTTCGGGTATTTGCCATGTCCGGCCCTCTCAACGGTTTGCCGGCACTGGGTCTGGCCATCGCGGGCGGATCGGGAACCGGCCTGGTATCCGGTTTGAAACCGGTGTATCACTTTTTCCAGATCATGCGGATGCGCGCCATCGATCCTGTACCGGCGACACGATTTGACTTTGACAAGGCGCTCTCCAAGGCGATGGAACAGGGCCGGCAGATCGGCAAGATGAGTGAATCGAGGGAACGATTCGACAGTTGGGAGGAATGTCTGCTGCGCTACGATTCTCTGCGTTACATTGGGGACGACAACGCCAGTGAAATCCGGCTGGTTGCCGAGCTTGCCGCCGAGGCGGTGGAATCCGAGCGCAAGTGCGATATCAGCGGCGATCTTGCCCATGCGGATCATCTGGCAACATCAGGCAAAGTGCTCGAATCGATGACGGAAACCTTAAAGGTCTATCAGTCGAGTGCAGGCCTCTTTGGTAAACAGCAGTAGTTAGCACGGCCCGTATCCGTCAAGCATGGCAATGCGCGTCTATCTACCTTTGAAAGGAGTTCGAGTTCTCAGTTTCGAACTCGCCTTCGCCCTGCCGGCTGGAACCAGGGTGCTGTCCGACCTGGGAGCTGAGGTCGTACGTGTGGCCCGACCGGGTGGCAACCCGTTCAGCCGTTACATCAGCGCTGTGGATGGCGTCTTCCATGGCAAACCTTGTGTCGACATTGATCTCAAGACGGAAAGGGGCAAGCAGCTCGCATACGAACTGGCCCTCAAGGCAGATGTTGTCTCCAACAATTACAGACCCGGCGTCCTCGACAATTTCGGGCTTGGTTCGGACCGCCTGAGAAAAGCCAAACCTGAATTGATCTGGATGCAGCTATCCGGTTACGGCACGCCCGGCCCCTGGTCCACGTTCCCTGCCTACGGGCCTTCTACGGAAGCCGCAGGGGGATTGAACCGTCTGTTGGTGAATGAGGGAGAAGTACCCATTCGCATCGGCTCGGGGGTTTTTTCCGATCAGCTTTCCGGCCGCTATGCAGCCTTGGCCATCGTGGCAGCACTTGAGAAAAAAAGAGCCACCGGCAAGGGGGCCAGCATCGATCTATCCATGACCGAGTGCATAACACATATGCTCGGCAGTCAGATGGTGAACGCAGCAACAACGGGCGCCGTGCCTTCAGCGGAGCGCAATCGCCATCGCCGCTACGTGCCACAGGGCGTATATCCCTGCAGCGGCACAGACGAGTGGTTAGCCATATCCATATGTACGCAGGAAACGTGGGAACAGTTGGTTGACATCGTTGCTGATGAGCGCCTAGAGAAGGAGCTAACCATCGAAGAAAGGCGCGCGCAGCATGATGACATCGATGCAGTTCTTTGCCAATGGACCATGGACCAGGGCAAGAATGCTCTTGCAGATCTACTGCAACAGCATGGCATTGCCGCAGCACCAGTCAGGACCGTCCAGGATTCCGCGCTGGATCCACAGTTCAAAGCCAGGGGCTCACTGCAACAGATCAGACATAGTAAACCGGTCATGGGATACCGATCCCATCCTCAGCCCCCGCTACCATGGCGGATCGTAGGCAGAAAGAGAAAGACACTAACGGACTATCGCAATAATGGCAGGGATAACGAGAAGGTCCTTAACCGTTGGTTGGGATACAACGCTACGCAGGTGAAGGAGTTGGTCAAATCCGGCGTTATGGGCGTGACTCAGTCCAGAACATTGGATAACCGACTATGGGCGAGTAATCTCGACGACCCCGACTTCGCCAGCAAGCTTGGATTGAAAGATTGAGAATCTTAGAAATCTCCCAAGGCGCCGCGGCGAGTTATGCAGGGGTTTTGCTGACAGAACTACAATCCGAGGTGGACTGGATTGATCAGAGGGAAGACCCGAGCGAGGACGATTCCTTTCTTCACCGAGACAAGAGTCGCCTTAAGACCCTTGGCGATATGGCGATCTACGATGCCATTGTCGAAGACGTGGGATCGTCAGGACTGAAGAAGCTTGGCCATTCCTATGCCGCACTCAAGCAGTTGCACCCGGACCTGGTCATCGTATCGCTTTCCCCCTTCGGTCACTCAGGCCCTTACAAAGACTGGCAGGCAACAGATCTGACGGTACAAGCTGCCGGCGGCGTAATGCACGTAGCTGGTTATGACGATGAACCACCCAGGAAACTGCCGGGCGATTCAGCAGCGATGATAGCAGGTCTGCATGGCGCTACCGCCGTAACAGCAGCCGTTTACGGTGTCAAAACAGGTGTTGAAACGGGTACACATATCGATATATCTGCCCAGGACACCTTTATGCAACACTGGACGCGCCACGTTTCCATGTATGCCTACACCGGAGCGCTGATGAAACGTGCCAACAGGGAGACTAAGGGAATCCACGGCAGACACACCGCAATGTCTCGGGACGGCTGGATCTATATGCTGGCCCTGCGTGCTCCCTGGCAGGATGTCGCGGCATTTCTTGGTCTGGGTGATTTCATCGAGTTCAACGAAGACAACAGTCAGCCGTGGGAAGAAATGGAAGAATCTTTCCATCGTGCTATTGCCGGAAAAACACGTTATGAATGGTTTGCCGATGCAGCCGAGATGGGCTGGACGTTCGCCCCTGTCGAAGATCCCTTTCAGATCATGAATAATCCGCACGCCGCCGCCAGAGACTTTTTTCAAATCCGGGAGGTTGATGGGAAGGAGGTCCTCATACCTAAGCTGCCATTCAGATGGGAGCCTTGATAGGTCCTGACGAAACAGGCTCTGTGAGGAACGGGGAGGGGTGAGACGGATCAGACGATACCGCTGAACCCGCTATGCCGCCGGTGTATACTGCCCGGTGATTCAGTCAGGCAACGAAGCATCTAGAGAGATCATCCTAAATGAGCATCAGCATTAGCGTTGAGTTGTCCCACATCTGTCCACTTGACGAGATCACGGATCACGCAAACGCGCTCGAATCCTACGGATTCCATCGCGTGTGGGTGCCGGATACGGTCGTCTCGCAATGGGAAGCCTGGCTGGCTGCCAGCTTGATCGTTCATCACACGGACGTTATCAACATTGGGCTCGGCGTAACCAATCCGTATACGCGTCATCCTGTTGTGGTCGCACAGATGGCAGCAACGCTGCAGAACATCAGCGGCGGGCGTTTAGCCATCTCCCTCGGTAAGGGTATCGGCAGGTTTCTGGATAAAGCGGGCATCGAGCAGCACGAAACCGCAGTGGAGGAGTGTATCACTGCGCTGCACAACATGATTGCCGGGGAGAGGACCAACCTGGACGGTGAAGCCTTCCGAATTGACGGGATGCTGCTCCGAACGATACCGCCCTCGAATCCTGTGCCTATCTATCTGGCGGCAGTCGGTCCGGCCAGTTGGGACATCGCCGTTCGTGTTGCTGACGGCGTGGCTACGGTGTGGACCGACATGACTGCTGACAACTATCGCCGTTCCATGGCTGACCGCCAGATGCCAACTGCCGTGTTGATTCCGTTTGCCCTCGGAGCGGGGGAATTCCTGGGAAACAAGGCCGGATCACTGCCGCAACTGAAGGACCGAGTCCAGGCCTTGGATGATCTCGGCTTCGACGAGGTGATTATCGGCTACCGCGACCGTAATGACCTGGACATCGCTGCACAGTTGATCACATGATCACGATCGACGGAGAAAGCTGAAGTCACAGAGGCCAATCTGGAGAATCGTCGAACCAGAGGACACTCCGATCACGGTATCGCAGACATCCCTTGAAATGACAATGCAGTTGCTGCTGCAATTTACCAGCGTCAGGGACCTGCATCGACACTGAGCGCTGGGTTCCTGATCACATAGACGACTGATGGTGTTGTTTCACAACACCAGATTTCACGCGTCTCTGGGACTGAACCAGGGCGCCTGGGGCTAGGCGCCCCCGGCTAGGCGCCCCCGGCTAGACGACATCGATATTGCCATCGCTATCTATCGTGGCAGCTCGACCACAGAATTCTTCCGAAGTCATCGACTGCAAAAGCGCCTTATCCTGCGTGTTGGCCCAAACTCGCTTGCCATCGGGCGTTAAGCAGGCAAAGTGGCCGATTGACGGTTGCTCCCCCGCATACATAGCGGTGTAGGACTCGATGGTGACGTCGCCGTGGTATTCGGCCAGCGTTTCTCTGCTTGGCAATCGATCGATTTCCGCCTGGACGTTTTCGAAACGAAAGTCTTGTTTTGGCGGTTCACTGCTGTAGATACCGTGTGCATGTTTGGACAGATTTCCACCGTTCCCCGTGATCAACCCCTTTGCGCCCGGGTTGGCACGCAACAGCTCCACCATTGTGGCAATGCTGTGCATCACGTAGTTCATGATGGGCCCGCCGCCGAACGTCAATCCGCCCGTGACAGTAAGCTGGGCGGTTTCTTCCAGCCCCAACTCCCTGGCCGCTATCTGCACAGCTGATGGAAAACAACTGTACAGGTCCACGTAAGAGAGTTCGTCGATCGAGGTGCCCGCCAGCGACAGTGCACGATTACCCGTGATACCGACACCGGGTGAGGTGTAGAAATTGTCTCGTATGGACGCATTCGAATGGTCGACGCCGTCTGCACCAGCCTGGGGATAGATCCATTTGCCTTTTGCGATACCCAGTTGCTCCGCCTTCCGTATGGAACACATGATGAGAGCTGCCGACATGTCCACCGCACTGTTGGCGTTCATCAGTTTGGTATAGGGAACACTGATCGGTCTGTTAGTTGCTGACGGAGTGATGATCTCTTCCGGCGTGTAGTTATCCCGTATCCATGCGTTCGGATTGCCTTGTGCAACATCGTTGAAACGTGACCACAGTTCGGAAACTCGTTTCTTGTGTTGTGCGATCGTCTCCCCTTTGTGATACCTGAGGGCATTGTCATACATGGGGTAGACCTGAATGGCCTGACGGATTCCCTTCGCCATTTCGTTGGCATGGTGCTCGGCCCGTTCGTAACCGATGATGGCGTCGTACTTACCCGGTGTCTCGCGCCACTTGAGGGTCGTTCCTGCTTTGCGCGCCTTGGCGGAACTGTAGCCGTTCTCCGCTCCGGTGATCAGAACCAGGTCGAACTTACCGGCAAGGATGTCGATGGCAGTCTGATTGACCGTGTACTGCACCTGATTGCCGCCGACGGGAGTACTGGTCGTCTGCACGTTGGATGCACCGAACTTCTCGGCGATATATCTGGCGGGATTTTCATACTGCCACATGCCCAGAATGACACGAACGGACTGAACCTGGCTCAGGAGCGAGGGATTGCCGGCATCCTCGGCCGCCTTTTCGCACGCCTGCAACATCATATCGAGAGGCTCGGTCGCCTCATCGAGGTCCTTGATTCGATATTGCAGTTGCCCGACTCCCACCAGGACCGGTGTGTTTGGATTGGCCATTCCCATCATCCCCTTCAGGTAAAACTACAACCGTACCAATAGCGTACTATTGCTGGCAAGTGTCACACGCTTGCCGCTGTCAGGAATACTCGAAATAGGCATTGGACACCACGACTTTGTCCTCTACCCGCGCTTCAAAGACGACTCTGCCCGGACCATCGTGCCACATGTGTAGATCCAGGGTGTCACCCGGGTAGACCGGTGACGAGAACCGTACTTTGATCTTGCCAAAACGTTTCGCTGCGCCATCGCACAACTTGGCGACCAGAAGCTGGCCGCAATGACCGAAGGTACATAGGCCGTGCAGTATGGGCTCATCAAACCCACCGAATTTTGCAGACTCGGGATCGATGTGCAGTGGGTTGTAGTCTCCTGAGAGACGATAGATATGTGCCTGGTTATCCGCTATGCGCACGCTCGCCGTAACATCCGCCGGTGCGTCGGGCACGACGATTTTGGTCGAGAACGTCTGGCCCGATCCCTCGAACGCTTCGATGTCCCCCAGTTTCTCGACGCCGCGTCGAAACGATCCGTTCACCATGCGCACGCAGACATCACCGTCTGTGTCACGCACCAGGCTTTCAAATTCCACGAAGCCATTACCCTTGCCCCTGGGGTGAGCTGCAATGACTCTTGACTGAACCGTGACTTCTCCTGCAAGGGGCAGATGTTTCTCCATCTCAAGGTAACGTTCAGCATCTATATTGAGCGGGCCAGGCGAGTTTGGTATGGCATTCACATCGATGGGTGCGCCCGTGCCTCCCCAACGGATTGGAAAGGTTGGAAACACGGCAAAGGCAGGGTGGCCTTCATAGATGAAATTGAGATCTCTTACTCCGATGCCTACCGCATACAGCAGCACATCACGTCGATCGTATTTAATCGTAACCGGTTCACCCCACGGCCCTGCTTCACCGTTGGGCAGGGCAGTTTGTGCGTCGTATGTAGCCATGGCGTTTTCCTCAGTATGACTCCGTTTTCCTATTCAGGCCGAAATGATGATACTACTCGAAAGGGAAATGATGATACTACTCGAAGGCGAGACGGGGCGGTCGCCAAAATGCTAGTTTACTGGTATTTAGCCGCGCGCTTCATCCACTTGTCCAGATCCTTCTCTTTGGGGTTGAGGGGTTTTCCTGGATGGATAATATCCGATGGGCACTTCTCCGCGGCCTTGACGACATCTCTGAAAGGACCGCCTCTTGGATCTTTGATGATGGCCAGTTCATTCTCATCGTATGCAAAAATAGATCGGTTGATGGTGATGCAATCATCGCAACTGGTGCACTCATTGCTCTCGATCCAGGGCATATCTTCCGCACTTATTTGCGCCTCGGCCGGGGCACCTGCCGTGGATTCCGCCCCACTGGTGGGCGCTGCGGGACGGGAAAGATCAAGGCCTAGTTCGAGTATGTTGGCACCGTCATTTTCCAGTAACTTCTCCACCAGTCTGGCGATGGCGCTGGTGATGGCTTGCCGTTCATTCTCCTTGCCGGCACTTTCAATCTTCTGCTGAAGGCCCTGCAGAAGTTGATCACGGTCATCGAACAACTTGTCCTGTTGCAGGTCCTTTAACGACTGATGCGTGCTCTCGATCTTCTGGTAGAGAACGGTACTACAGATATCCTTACCGTTCTTGGCCAACTCCTCCTTGACCTGATCCAGTTCGGTGATTGCATCGGCCACCCTCTCCTGCAATGGTTTAACTGCCGTCTTCCACCAGGTTTCAAAAATCTCATTCATACTCGACTGCTTTTAGATGATGCGATACGACTAGGGCCGTTCACAGGAATCCAGATCACGCGCGCAGGTGCAACCGATACACCTGCCCCCGTACTCTTCAGGTACTTCATCGTTGCCATCGCCAAGCAACTGCACCACAGCCCAGAAGACCATCAGGAGTGGCGTAGCAACGATCGCAATCAGATAATCCAATGTTATCCTCCCAGGCCACCAAAACCCATAAAGGCGGTAGATAGAATACCGGCCACGATAAGCGTCAAAGCCGCGCCATCGACTATGCCGGGCACGTCGGAAAGCTCCAACTCCTCCCGCAGACCTGCCATGATAATCAATGCCAGGCAAAATCCCAAACCTGCACCGATGGCAAACACCACTGACTGCAGGAAATCGTATTGACGACTGGTCTGCCAAAGCGCCACTCCGAGAATAGCGCAGTTGGTTGTGATCAGGGGCAGAAATATGCCCAAGGTCCGAAACAGAGCCGGACTGTATTTCTTTATTATCATCTCCACTAATTGGACCGTGGTAGCGATCACTACGATATATGCGATCAATTGCAGATAGAGAGCATCTATGGCCACAAGGACGATGTGAATTCCAAACGCTGCCATGGAACTTACCAGCATGACAAAGGTAACGGCAATTCCCATGCGCATGGCTGTATCGATCTTCGCCGACACACCTAAAAAGGGGCAGATGCCGAGAAAATAAGCCAGCACGAAATTGTTGATGACCGTTGCGCTGATAAATATAAAACCGAGTGAATCCGTATTCATATCACCGACCCGGAGTTGCGCTACTCCCCGCAACCTCCTGCTCCAAGACCTCTTTGCGTGCCACCAGCCAACCATTGATCCGATTGGTAACCAGCAACAACGCCCCCAAAACGAAAAATCCGCCCCCCGGGAGAATCATAATGACCCAGGGCTGATAGTGCGGACCGAACAGATCGATTCCCGCAAACGTGCCGCTGCCGAGAACTTCGCGCACCGCACCCATGCAGAAGATCGCGAATATGAACCCCACCCCGGCACCTGTTGCGGCCAACACCGATGTGACGACATTATTCTTCGAAGCAAAGGACTCCGCTTGTCCAAGGATCATGCAGTTCACCACGATCAGAGAAATAAAGGCGCCAAGGCCGCGATGTATCTCAAGGCTGATGGCCTGGATCACGTATTCAGCCACGGTAACAAACGTAGCAATGATCAGGATAAAGGCAGCGATACGCACCTGCTTCGGGATAATGCGTCGCAGCATTGATATCAAGGCGCTGGACAGAATTAGCACAAAGAGTGTGGCAAGTCCCATGGAGAGCGCATTGATAACGGTATTGGATACCGCCAGCACCGGACACATACCAAGCAGATGCACGAATACCGGGTTTTCATCCCAAAGGCCCTTGAGAAAATCGTCCATGGTGAGATCGTTGGGAGACATCAATCGCCTCCCGCCGCAAGGAAATAACTACTGACCGCCAACGACTGCACTATTTCTCTGCCTCCAATCGGGATAGATTGCGTGCGATGACCGGCAATCGATCCGCCGCACTTGCATTGAGAATTCTGCCGATGGCTTTGGAGGAGATGGTAGCTCCCGTTATGCCATCGATCTCCCAGCCATTCTTCTTGGCTCCTGCCTTCACCGTAACAATTTCGTTAGCAAGTACCTGCCCGGTGTCATCCAGTTTTGCGTCGAGCTGCAAAAAGTTTCTCCTAAAGGTTGGGTCCAGTTCAATCTTGTCCCCTAATCCAGGTGTTTCCTTGCTCGCCAACACCTTCATACCAACGATCTGTTGGCTACTCGGCTGATATCCATAAAGCACCTTGATGACATCCTGGTAGCCTTGACCACTGGCCTCCAATGCGACGCCGACCAGTTCACCTGATGGATCATAGGTCGCGTAGACCATCAACTCATCGCCGCTTTCCTCGCCAACTAAAGGGACCAGGATCGGTCCCGATTCGCGAGTCGATTCCAAGCCCTGCGACGGTGCATCGCTTCGTTGAAACTTCCTTACCGTGTGCGCATTGGGCAACACTTCAAAGATCGACTGACGCAGATACTCCGCCTGGTTCTTCTTGATCGTCGGCAAGGTGGCTTCGAAGGTGAGCACGATCAGCAAGCCACAAAAGGCTGCGATTCCAGCCAGTACGCTGATCATGACGGCCGCAACCCTGGGACTGGTTCCCTCCAGGGCAATAGCATTCTGCGACTCGTTCATCCAGTCTACCCGCTCACCGTTTTAATTCCGTAAACCCTGGGTTTGGTCAGTTGATTCAGTATCGGCACCACCGAATTTGCCAGCACGATGGCGTATGCGACCCCTTCAGGCAGACCACCAAACAGACGGATGATCACCACCAAAAAGCCAATCAAGCCGCCGTAGATCCAAACCCCCCAGGGAGTTACCGGAGACGACACCATATCCGTAGCCATAAACACCGCACCCAGCATCAATCCGCCGGTGAGCAACATAAAGCTGGCCGGTGGAAAACGCGCTTCATCCAGCAGATGAAAGGACAGACTGAGCAGTATCATCGCCGTGAAGATGGCCAGGGGAATTCTCCAATCCAGCATTTTACGTACTGCCAAATAGCCGCCGCAGATCAGAATGAGCAGGGGTGAAATTTCCCCCAACGATCCATGCGGTTCTCCCAATAGCATGACATCCATGGAATCGAGAAAGATGTGATCAAATTTCATCACAGCAAGAACGGTGGCTCCCGTCACCCCGTCTGTGACCGGCGCCATAAACGGCGTAGTCAAGGTACTGGATATGAACTCGGTAAAACGACTCGACTGCCAGGCTGGATACCAGGTGGTCATCGGCACCGGGAATGCTGCCTGCAGAATGATCCTACTCACCAGGGCCGGGTTGAAGGGATTCTGCCCCAATCCCCCAAACGTCCACTTGCCAACGACGATGGCAATGACGCCGCCTACAAAGGCCATCCATAAAGGTAGTGCCGCCGGCAGGGTCAGTCCCAGCAAGATGCCGGTAATTATCGCCGAGTAGTCCCCCAGGCTGGATTCGGCCTCACCCAATTCCTTTCTGGCGATGCGCCGGGAGATGATAAATTCGGTGACCAGGCAACTGAATGTGGTGGTGCCTATTACAGCGATCGCACTCAGACCGTACTTGAAGATCGAGAACAGTACGATGGGAATCAACGCCCATACGACATTGAGCATGATATTCTCGACACTTTGCCCTTTACTAAAGTGTGGCGACGTATGCAGTTCCACATCCAGATAGTTGTTATCAGCCACTGGCTTTGCTCCTGACCACCTTCTTGGCTATGCGAAACATCTGCACTAACGGAATATGAGAGGGGCAGACATAAGAGCAGCTGCCACACTCGAAGCAATCAAACAGATTGTACTCTTCAACCATCTCATCGAAGCGGCTCTTGCGCGCCAGCCGTCCAAGTTTTGAGGGATTCAGGTGAATGGGACAGGAGCTGACGCATTCAGCACACTGAATGCAGGCATGGATCTTTCCCGTCCCCGCCGCCAACTCACTTTCTGACAGGACCACAATGCTGGTGACCCCTTCAGTGATTGGCGTTCCGAGGTACGAGACGCTCTTGCCCATCATGGGGCCACCAAAGATCACCTGGCGTGCCTGATCATTGAGGCCTGCCTTTTCAAGCACGAATTCAAGCGGTGTGCCAATGGGCACGCGGAAGTTACCCGGCTTGGAAACTCCCTGTCCCGATATGGTGATAACCCGTTCAATGATACCGCAACCCATCGGCAGTAAAGCACCGATCTCCGCTACCGTAGTGACATTGGAGACCACGACCCCGATATCCGCCGGAAGTCCGCCTGAAGGTACATCCTTGCCCAATAGTGCTCTTGTCAGCAGTTTCTCGGCGCCCTGAGGATACTTTGTTTTCAGTACCTCGACCGAGATGCGCTCGTCATCCTTTGCTGCTTCAGCCAACAGATCGGCAGCATCCTGTTTGTTGCTTTCCGTTGCAATGATTGCACGGTCTGCACCTGTTATCTTGAGAATGATCTTGATGCCACTGATCACATCCTCTGGATGCTCAAGCATCACGCGGTGATCTGCAGTTAGATAAGGCTCACATTCACAGCCATTGACGATGAAGGTCTCAATGGTCTTGTCTTTCGGCGGCGAAAACTTCACGTGGGCTGTGAAGGCTGCACCACCCAATCCCACCATGCCAATATTCTGAATGGCGCTGACCAATTCATCCGGGGTGAGCTTGTCTACGTCCAGCGCCTTTTTGTGGTGAACGATTTGTTCCGACGCGGGGAATGGCTTGATGGTTATGGATGGTGTCATTACGCCATCAGCATTGATGGTCTCACCCACCTCACTAACGACCCCGGTAGCAGGCGCAAACAGAGGGATCGACATCCGACCATCAGCTTCTGCAATCCGCTCGCCCCGTACCACCTCCTGCCCCTTGAAGACGATGGCTTTCGCCGGTCTGCCAATGTGCTGTGACAACAGCACCGTCAGCTCATTTGCGAACGGGAAGCGCCTGATCTTGGCGTCGGACGTAATCTTGGCCTCCGCTGGATGGACGCCATGACTGAATGTTCTTAATCTCATATAGATGTAGTGGTAGCGTCAACTGGCTGGATGCCATACGCACGTGTCATTAATCTCATAAACGGTTCTGCAACCTCACGGATTGACGGGATCAGGGCGACTCTTAGAACAGCTGGTTTTGTTCTAATCGATCAGCCACCCAAGAATCCAGTCAACCTTAACTGCCGACATCGAGTTGAGGCACGGCCTTCGTTTCACTGCTTGAATCTGAGGTCGCATCCTCATCCGCATTCGAAGTTGCCATCTTCACCAGTGAACCGGTGATACGTGAGATCATATCCACGCGGACGTTATCCGCGATGGACGCTTCATCCAGCTCTTCGATATCCAGGCCTGCCAGTCCTTTCAGCAATCGCCAGTTATTGAGTCGCTCGATGGTTGAATCGACGATTTCCTGGGTCATCAGTGTTCGACGAAGCTGCTGTTTGTCGTTGATCGTCCAGACAAACGGGTAGATGTCCTCCCGATCCTCCTCAGCGAGATCGAGATAGTCTGCGATGGGCATCATGCTTTCGTCGTCCCAGGTATCCCTTGGCGCTTCCTTGAAGTGCTTTCGGAAACGAGCTTCCGAAGCGGCAAAGTCGGCAAATGTCATAGCCAGTTCCATACTGCACTCGTTACCGTCGTCATCCAGATAATGGAGGGGATATTTCGGCCAATCCAGCTCGATCTCCGGATTTCCATCCAGATCGAAACACTCACTTGGGAGATTGCCCTTGTCAGGGTTGTAGCGCACAAAGGGATAGGCGCGGGACTCCAAGGCCAATTTCGACTGATCGTAGGAGATATCGTCAGCGATACCGTGTTCCGGCTGACAGGCAGTGTATATGTTGAACAGTGCCGGTCGTCTGCTGTTCAGCCCCTCGATGAATCCCTCGATCAAGTGGGGTGGTGACGCAGAACTGCTTTGCAGAATATAGGAGGTACGGTGGGCGAAGCCGATCAACCCCATCTCTTTGCGCATTTCCTGTTTGCCCTGGTTGACGCCACCAAAGGTCGCCATATCGGATATCTGGCCGATAAATCCGGACGTGCAGGCCTGACCACCTGTGTTCGAGTAAACCTGGGTGTCGACTACCATGGTTTTGATCGGTTTCCCCGACATCAACATCCGTGACAGGTTCTGGAAGCCGATGTCATACATGGCACCGTCGCCGCCGACCGCTACCACCGGTGGGCAGAGCAGAAACTCTTCGTTAGTGAAATCCTTCCAGGTGAAGTAGGTCAGGTCCAACTCTTCGCCAGAATTTTCAAGTTCGTGTTCCGCCATGCGAACCGTCTTGAAACCTTCACCCATCTTCTGCATATGGCCTTCAAAAAGCCCCATAGCTACCGAAGGACTATCCTGAAACAGATGATTGGCCCACGGGAATGGGTACGGATTGATGGGATACGTGCTACCCCAAACCGAGGTACAGCCGGTCGCGTTGACAATTCCCATATTGCTGCGACCTGAGCCGGTGATTCCGTCGGTATACTTCCAGCGCAGATCTTTTAACTCCTTAATGAGGCCGGTTACGCCTTTCAACCAATGCGCATCGACGGGGGTACTGTCCTTGTCAATCTCTTTGTTCAAATCAGACAGATCGAACTCCCGGTCGTCAAGAGACTGCAACGCATCCCGAAGCTGCTCGGTGTTGGCTACATCGACGGAAAGCGTTTGCCTGACTTTCTGTTCCAACCCCTCGATGAGGTCGTCAATCTTCTTCAGTAGTGTTTTGACCCTGGGTTGCATCAGCGCAGCAACGGTTGAAGTGAACAGGTGCATCACCGTCTTCTCTCCACAGCCGAGGCAGGCACCATCGCCACCCACCATCGCTTCGTAGTGATTCTTGTCAAGCAGCAATGTTTCCAGCGCCCCGATCCCCTCATCCAGATCGTCAATGCGAATGTATTTTTCGTTGGTATTGGGCAGTTCGTTCCAGAAGTCCCAATTCTTGTTCATGGTAGCGATGGCTGCTTCCGTTTGCGGAACGGTCCGCAGTGCATCGTCGCCACAGACCGCGACACACTCCATACACCCCTTGCAGGTGAGTGGATTGAGGGTGATTGACAGCAGACCACCGGATCCCTTGTTCTCTTTCTCTTTTTGGGTATAAAAAGGTCGGGTCACGCTGAACTGGAAGTCCTGCAGCACTTCTTTGAAGAGGATGTATTCCTGCACCAGTTCCCTTTTTTCTTCATCCGTGCCATTGAAGAAGACCAGCGTTTCATCGATGGCATATTCCAGTTGGGTCCATATCACACTGGCTTCGCCATCTCTCTCTATCAGAGCCCGCAACTTACTCTCCAGGCTGCGGACGGACCGGCGCAGATGCTTGATCTGGTGCCCGCCCTTCTCAAGTTTCTTTATCACCGTCTCAAAAACTTCACTCACTTCGTTGACGAGTCCGGGCAGGGATGAGTCCGGACAGATGACCCAGCAGTCACCGCAACCGGTGCAGTTCTCCGGAATGAATTCCGGATAATCGAATCGTACGAAGGTCATATCCTTGAACACTCCGGTAGCGGCTGGAATCAGGCTCAAACTGGCGAACGGATCGGCGATGATGTCGTTACCTTTGCCGCTTTTGTAGAAATATCCGGTTTGCTCCCAAAAGCGATGAATATCGGTGGAACTGGACTGACTCACAGGGATCAGCTTCAGTTTACTCGGTAAATCGACCGCCCCTTCCTCTTCACCCATCAGAGAAAACTCGGTGATTTCATGGGTTGCTTCGTAGCCACGTTTGACTACGCGCAGGTTGTCCTCCACCACGCGGGCACCCTTGGAACCGAACTTGGACTGCAGCTCCGCCTCGATCTTGGCGAACAGCGCCTCCTCTGAAAGATTTGCAGCATCACGCACATGGGAAACGGCAAAGAAGGCTCCCTGGAACGCGATGCCCTGCATGCGGTACTGCAGTTCAGCATCGCTTGCCTCCTCCCTGGCAATCTTGAATGCATCCAGATAGAAAATGTGGATCTCGTTGGCAACGATCTCCTCCTGAAACCGCTTCGGGATGTATTGCCAGACATCTTCGGGAGTTTCCCCGTCACTTTGGATGATAAATATGCCGCCCCGTTTCAGACCGGCAAGGGGATTGGAGTGTTTGAAAACATTGGGATCCGGCGCCAGCACCACATCCACAAAAAAGTACTCACAGTTGATCTTGATGGGTTCCGGTGCAACCGACAGGTAGTAGGTGGTGGGCTGTCCTTTCTTCTCGGAACCATATTTGGGATTGGATTTTATGTAGAAGCCGAGAATGTCCGCCAGGGTCATGGTCAGATTCTTGCCGGTAGCCATCGCTCCCCATCCACCGACCGAGTGAATCCGCACCGTGATGCTGTTTTCCGGCAGCAGGTTGGGGTTCTCACTGCCATGAACTGCTAACTCGGCAACGTTGGGATAGCTGTCCAGTATCTCCTGCTGGTGGATCTCCTGTTTCGGTGTGAACGGAGTTTCGTGGATAAAGTCCACGCCTAGATAGAACATCTTGGTCTGTCTGCCATCAGGCAGCATATTCTCAACCGTCCCGATCAACCCTTCAGGTTGAAGATCGCGACTGCCGAGGCCATAGGATCCGGAATAGAGCAACGGCATATCTTCCAGCTTCCGATAGCTGTCATAGTCCGGATAGGGAACGCCCTTGGATGACCGACCATTTTCGATGCACTTGGTTAACGCTGCACGGACTTCACGGATCAGGGGTAGATCTTCAGCCAGGGGCTGATCGGTCCGTTCCAATACCGCCACCCCCTTTTTACTCTTCAGCAATGATCCAAGCAGCTCACCGGGAAACGGCCGGAACATGGTGAAATTCACCACGCCCACCTTCAACTTGCGCGTCTTGCGCAGGTAATCCGCCACCACTTCCGCGGATGGAATTAAGCTGCCCTGGCCCACGATGAGATAGTCGGCATCCTCCACGGCATAGGTTTCGACGCGCCCATAGCGACGCCCGGTCAACTGATAGAATTCATCCATCGCCTGCCCGGTAAGCTCTACGATGTGATCGAAAAAGTAAGGACGCTGGGCGGCAACGCTCTGCATGTAAGCGTCCTGATTCTGCACCGGGCCCGCCAGCACCGCATCGTCGACGCTCCACAACTCCGGAATGCGCCTGCGATGCTCACCGTATAGCATCTTCTGAGCAGGCGTGGCTGATTCAATGATGTCCGCCGGGCGTCCCAGATACTCTTCGATCAATTCCCTTTCCGGAATATTCAGAGATTCGATCAGATGGGTGGTGAGGAAGCCATCCTGACCGACCAGGCCCGGCGTCAACGCCAATTCAGCGACGCGGTGGGCGATGATATTCAGATCGGCGACCTGCTGGGCGTTCTTTGCCATCAGCTGGAAAAACCCGGTATCGTCAACGGAATGGTAGTCATCGTGGGCCGCGTGTACATTCAGAGATGCCTTGGTGATGGCTCTGCAGCCAACATTGAGAACGTAGGTGAGCCGTTTCCCCACCGCCGCATAGAGAGACTCATGCATATAGGCGATGCCCTGCCCGGAGGAGAAGTTCGTAGCCCGCAGTCCGGTCATGGCCAGACCCGCTGTTACAGCCGCAGCAGCGTGTTCTCCTTCCGGTTCGATAAAGATGAGGGGCTTGCCGGAAATGTTGATGTGACCGTTGTCCGCTTCCACCGCCCAGTACTCGCCCATTTGGGTGGAGGGGGTGATGGGGTACGCTCCGGCACCATCGGTCGACTCACGCTCGCACATGATGGCAACGGTATTGCCATCCGCTGACGAGGGGATACCAGGATACTTGACTGCTTGCTTGTCTTTCACTCGAATTCCTACCTTTTCCTTTGATTAAGACACGACGAATAATTAAACGATTAGCTAACTACTGACTATAAATGAACAGGGCTCAACCCACCGGCAACGAAGTCTTGCGTATTATCTTTTTGGCATCAACTCCTTTCTGAGCGACTCCATTTTCTTCAATCCAGATGATAGCACCGGTGGGACAGCGTTCAATCGCCTGCCTGTCAGCCAGGTGATTGAGTTCATAGTTGATCGCCGCCAGGTTGTGCTTCATTTCTATCAGTCCGGGTGCCGCATCGGCCACACAGCGATTGCATGAATTACAGGCGACCTCGCATTCGCGCTCAGCAGCGTCACCGAATTGCAGATTCTTGCAGGGAATCCAGAGCTTTCTCGTGACTGGCTCGAGGCTGAACAGATCTTTGGGGCATATATCGACACAATCGTCACAAGCGACACACTTGTCCGGATCAACCACCGGAATTCCGTGTTCATTCATAAATAACGCGTCAAAATCACACGCTTCTTCACAATCACCAAGCCCAAGACAGCCCCAGGTACAACCTTTGCCCCCACCGGCAACCAACGTAGCCGCCTGGCAGCTGGAAAGGCCCAAATAGTGCACTCTTTGGCGTGCAACGTTGCTGCCGCCGGCACATGCCAGACGAGCGACCCGCTTCTCATCGCCCCCTACATCGACACCGAGCAGTTCTGCAATCTCCTCGCTCACCACGTCGGTGACCACGGTACACTGACCCGGTGTGAACTTCCCGGCAATGAGTTCTTCGGCAAAGGCGCGGCAACCGGGAACGCCGCAGGCGCCACAGTTACTTTGCGGAAGCATGTCGTTGACCGACTCGATACGCGGATCTTCATAGACATAAAGCTTGCGGTTCGCGACAACCAGGATGCTGGACAAAATGAGACCCAACCCGGTCATGGATCCAAAAGCTACTAATACTGTTGAGGCGTCCACTCCTCTCCCTAACGCTGTTCTGTTGCTGAGATTGCTTTACTTCAGAAGATCAAAGACACTTTTGGCGTCTTTGATCAATTGAACCTGTTCACATCAAACAGGTGCTGTCATGGCCAAAAGAATCTCACCGAGGATACCGGTCAGATCGTGGCCAGGACACTGATCATTACATTGAACAATCCATATTACCATTTAATTTGCTTGCCGCAGGGCTCTTCACAGTCCTGGCATAGAGAATCGACCTCTGATTCGGATGCCACACGCCCCGGCTCTTGTCTGTGCAACCAGATCTGAAAGAGCGCCCACAATACCGCTGTGGCAACGATTCCCAGCAAAACCAAAATATACTGTTGCACGATAGAGTGATCCTCTGGCACCGATCAGGTAGAGCTGAACAGTCCTGCAAAACCCATGAAAGCCATCGACAGTATACCCGCTATTATCAGGTTCATTGCCGTTCCCTTGATAAGAGCCGGTACGTCCGACAGTTCCGCTTCCTCCCGCAGTCCCGCCAGCAGGACCATGGCCAGGGTGAAGCCAATCCCAGCCCCGAGCGCAAACACCAACCCTTCTGCCAGACCATAACCCCTGTTGGTGGCGGAAATGGCCAGGAACAGGATCGCGCAATTAGTGGTAATCAGCGGCAGGAAGATGCCAAGAGCGCGAAACAGCGTCGGGCTGAATTTCTTGATCAGCATCTCGATAAACTGCACCGTGCTGGCGATCACCACGATAAAGCTGATGAGATCCAGATAAGGTGCGTATATCAACACGTATGTATTCAGGAACCAGGCGCACAGTGCCGTGATCAACAGCACGAATGTGGTTGCCAAGCCCAACCGGAAAGCGGTATCCAGTTTGCCCGAAACCCCCAGGAAAGGGCACAGACCGAGGAAGTACGCCAACACGAAGTTGTTGATCAATAGGGCACTGATGAAGATCCAGAATAGATTATCCATCAGCTGCTACTCCGTTCGGCAGCGGCAACCTTGTCGATGAACTGTGCCTTCTTGACGGTAAACCAGTTGAACACGAGCAGGATCAGGCCCAGGGTCAGAAATCCACCAGGGGGCAGAATCATGATGATCCAGGGCTCGAAATCAGGCCCGAACAGATCGACGCCAAATAGAGATCCATTGCCGAGAATCTCCCGCACGGACCCCAGGGTTAAAAGCGCCAGCATAAACCCGGCTGCCATTCCGATCGCGTCCATGACCGCCATGGATATCGTATTCTTCGAGGCAAAGGCTTCCTGACGACCCAGTATCATACAGTTGGCAACGATGAGGGGAATGAACGCGCCCAGCTCTTTGTGTACCGTCGGCACCAACGCCTCCAGGGTATAATCAGCCACGGTCACAAAGGTGGCGATGATGATGATAAAACTGGAAATCCTCACCTGCTTGCGAATCAAGTTCTTGAAACTCGCTACCAGAAAACTGGACCCGACCAGCACGAAAAACGTAGCCCCGCCCATGGCGAACGCATTGATCGCTGAATTGGTGACAGCCAGCATGGGACACATACCCAACACCTGTACGAACACCGGGTTCTCTCGCCAGATACCCTTGATGAATTCTTCGTAGGCCTGATTTTGTGTCTTATCCATAGCTTTTATTTCAGCCGGTCTGCATAGCTCTCTAGTCTACTGTCTTGGCGCTTTCGGCAGCTTCAGTTTGCACCTCTAACAAGGGCGGTTCCGCTCCCGGTTCCGGTAAGCGCGACAACCAGATATCGTTAGTTTCATTTATGATCCTGACGATAGCCTTGGAGGAGATGGTCGCTCCGGTAATCGCGTCAACTTCGTTGGCGGCTGACTTCTTCCCTTTCTTGACCGTTACAATTTCAGGTTCGATAGATAACTGTCTGAAATTCGCCACGAATTCTGCATCCTTATAGATCTTGTCACCCAGGCCCGGAGTCTCTTTACTCTCCAGTACTTCCATGCCGATCACCTGCCTGGTGTTTGGTTTGAAGCCATACAGCAAACCGATGGTATCCTGAAAACCGGGACCCGCTCCGGGAATTGCATAACCGACAAAGCTCCCATCCATATCGTAACCGGCGTAAATCGGTTGCTCATCCTTGCGGGTGTCCGCGGTTGGAGCTAGGTCGCCATCTACATAGATCAGTTTCTGTAACCGGTTCGCTCCCGGCAGTACCTTAAACACCCCTTCGCGCAATACTCTTGCTTTGTTGGCGGTTATGGTCGGCAAGGTCACTTCATAAATCCCCATTATTGCGATCCCGGAGATGAGCCCTGCCAGAGCCAGGGTAACCACCAGACGTATGGTCGGTGATTCCGGCACTATTTCAGGCATTTGCGGCCCAGCCGATCCAACGGTTTCGCTCTCAGCAGTCATGTCAAAGCCTTGCCCCGGCCAAATACTCTTGGCTGTGTATAACGATCGATCAAAGGGGTGGCTGCGTTCATAAGCAGAATCGAATACATCATTCCTTCAGGGAGACCGCCAAACGCACGAATCAATACCACCAGCAGGCCGACGCCAACGCCAAAGATCCACGCTCCCTTCGGTGTGATCGGTGACGTTACCGGGTCGGTGGCCATATAGATCGATCCCAGCAACATGCCTCCTGAGAATACCGAGAACAGGGGATCGGGGAAGCGGGTGGAGTCGACCATGTCAAGAATGGCTGAGAAAATCATGACCGTAATCAATATGCTGACGGGAATACGCCAATCCAGATCACGCCGCATCCACAGATAGATTCCTCCCGCAATCAGCAGCAGACCGCTGGTTTCTCCCAACGATCCCGCTGTGTTGCCGATGATCAAATTGACGAGGGGAGTTGACTGTTGCTCGAATTTCATCAGCCCGAGGGGCGTGGCCGAAGTGACAGCATCAGTGCCCGATTGCATAAAAGGCAGAGCCAGATTTGAGGGCTGAACCGTGAAGAATCCATCGGCTCCGGTGAGTGGCGCCCAAGTGGTCATGGCGATGGGAAACGTAGCCAGCAGAAATGCCCTGCCAACGAGGGCAGGATTAAACAGGTTGTGACCGAGACCGCCCCAGATCACTTTGCCGAGGCCAATGGATACGGCCCCACCCAGAAACGCCATCCATAGGGGAAGCCCTGGTGGCAGGGTCAGGCCAAGTAGCAGACCCGTCAATAGTGCGGTGCCGTCCAGCAGGGACTCACCACCTTTTTCCTGTGATGCAAATGTCCACTCCGTCAAGGCCGCCCCGGCGATACTGGCAAGCAGCACCAATATGGCACCCAGACCGAAGAACCATACTGCCGCCAAAGTTACCGGCAGGAGTGCGTAGAGGACATCCCGCATGGCCTGCGGTGTGGTCATCCCCTGTTGCAGCAGAGGGGCATGCTGGAGCAGCAGGTTCGGATCTTTCTCTGTCACTGCTCCGTTTCCTTGCGATTGCGCAGGTCATCCTTGCCGGTACGGATAAGCTGCACGATGGGAATATTCGAAGGGCAGGAGAAGGTACAGCAACCGCACTCCACGCAGTCCATCAACGAATATTCACGCATCTCGTCAAACATGCGTGCCTTTGACAGGCGGGCCAAACGGGAGGGGTTGAGGAAATAGGGGCAGGCCTCGACGCATCGACCGCACTTGATACAGGGATACTCTTTACGTCCGGCTGTTTCGGCCTCGGTGAAAGCAAGTATGCCGGAACTGCCCTTGAGAATCGGCACATCCAGACTGGCGATGGGACGACCCATCATCGGACCACCCATGATGACTTCACGGGTTTCCTCTTTCAAGCCACCACAAAAACGCAGCACTTCCCGTACCGGCGTGCCGAGCGGCACGATCAGATTGGCCGGGTAAGCAGCACCTGGACCAGCGACAGTTACGATGCGCTCGATCAAGGGAATGGCACGCTCGAAATAGTCGAAGATGGCAATGATGGTGCCGACATTGTTGACATTTACTTCCACATCTCGAGGCAGCAAGCCGGCCGGGATTTCTCTGTCGAAGATGCTCTTGATGAGCATCTTTTCAGCGCCCTGGGGATACTTGACCTGCAAGGGAACGATCCGCACCGATTGATCCGGTTTGACGTGCCGGCGCAGAATCTCAATGGCATCCGGTTTGTTTACTTCCACACCAATGACCGTCTCTTCTGCACCTATTTTCCGGCGCACGATTTCGGCCCCCTGCAGCAGATCGTCAGGTCGCTCCAACATCAAGCGGTGATCGTTGGTCAGGTAGGGTTCACACTCGGCACCGTTTACCAGCAGGTAACGGATCTTTAGTCCATCCGGTATGGAGAACTTGACGTGGCACGGAAACGCAGCGCCACCCATACCGACGATTCCCGCCTCCTGCACCGCAGCAATAAACTCCTCAATGGACAGTGACTGCCACGGCAGAGGATCACCGCGCTCCTCCTGCTGAGTTGCATAGGGATCTGCTTCGATCTCTATTGCCGGAGCAAAGCTGCCGTCCATACTTCGAAAGCCCTCTATCTTCCGGACCCACCCCGTCACCGGGCTGTGCAGCGTCGTTGATACGAAAGCAGTGGCATCGGCAATTTTCTGGCCACGCCGAACGCGCTCGCCTACCGTCACTATGGCGCGGGAGGGTGCACCAATGTGCTGGCCCAGAGGCATTAGATAACGGTTGACGAACGGCACCCGCTGAATGGGCAGATCGGCCGTCTGTTCCTTAAGATGAGCTGGATGAACGCCATGATCGAAACTTCGGCGCAGTAGACGCAGCGGATTCATGCCTTTAGCTCGTGCTCTTGCCGTTATGATTCGGTGGATTCAACATCGTGGCCTTGGCTCTGGCTCGATTCCGGCATGCCCGCATCAGCGTCGCCGCTTCGGGTGACCCGATAGTCCGCCAGCTTCAGCAACTGATCTTTGATCTGAACGGCCATGTCAGACTTTATGCTCTGTTCCAGTTGCGCTATTCTCCCTTCATACTCCTCCTTGAGGGAAGCCAGTTCCGCCTGGTGATCGGCAGCCACCTTCTGCTCTGCTTCCTGTTCAACTCTTGCCGTGAATGGGGTAACCAATCCGGCCAACTCCTGCAAGGCACGCCAATTCTGTTCCCGTTCCACAACTACATCGAGCATACTTGAATCGATGACATAGGAGATTTCGTCCTCACCCGCAACGCCCGTCAGACACGGTGTCTTGTTGCTGCGAGCATTGGATTCGAGTTGCAGCCAATCGACAAGCGGAATGGGCGCCGGGTCCTGGTCTTCGATAACTCTGAAACAATGCTTGAAGCGGGTCTCGGTAAACGCCCAATCTGCAGGTGTCAGGAGTTCACTTTCGTCCTGTCCCTGCCAGGTCTGCAAAGGTTCGGGATTACCTTCCAGATCCAAGCGTGAACCGAACACTCCCTCCCCCTCAGGATCGTATCGGAACAGAGGAAAAGTACGGCTGGCAACCGCCAGACTGGCCTGTTCGAAGGTATGATCCGGTGCAAAACCATGCCGCTGCGGACTGGGTGCGTGTACGTGAATCAGAGCCGGCCCTGCAAACACGATTGCGGCACGAATGCTTTCTCGCAGGTGATCTGGAGCGGAGATCGAACTCTGCGCAACATAGGCTTTCTGTTGTGCTAGTGCCAGCAACCCAATGTTGGCTCGCGGATTGTTGACCGGTGCCAGGGGCAGTTCGCTGGGGACGGAGCCGGTCAGGCCAAAATCAAGTTCCGCCATGATCAGAATCTTGATCGGCAATTCCGAGTTAAGCAGCCAGGTGATTTGCGAAAAGCCACGACCAGCGAGAATTTCATCATCCCCAACGAGGAACAGAGGCGGACAAAGCAATCTCTCCTGTGCGGTTAACTGCAGCCAGGTCAAACGTTCAATGGCTGCCCGTTGCCAGTCTACGCCGCTCGGCTGATCGATTTCGAGCCTGGCCGTGCGCATGACTCCAACAGCTTCCGTGGTTGCACGGATCTGCCCCTGCAGCAATCCTGCCGCCAACTGCGATACGTCGCCGGTCATGTCGATGACTACCGGTACCTGAAAGGGATTGTGGGGGAATACCCCGGCCCAGGTCGCCACTGAGCCAGGCGCGACTGCCAGTCCAAACCGAGCACGACCCAAGCCGTTAGGTCCCTCTGACAGACGCCAGTGTAGGTCAGATAGCTGCTTGGTCACCTGCAGGAGTCTACGCAGGTCTGCACTATTGAACGAGGAGTTGAAGGTGTTGTCGTCGTTTTCCAGCTTGCTGGTGAGTGCGCTCAGATCAACCTGCGGGGATTGAATCTGATCCAAGCCGTGTAACAGTGCATCCAGATCCTCGGTGGGCAAGGCATCCGTTATGGTTGCACGGATCAAGCCACTGACCTCGTCTCTGATTGCGGCAAGTTCCTCTGCAAATAGATGCTGGACTGGTTGCTGCTGATACTCGGTCGCCGCAAGCGCCATGCGCATGGCGACTTTCTCACCGGAGCCGGCCTCAGCACCATCGCCACCCGAGAGAGCAAGCAAACAATAGCGTGACAGCATCACTGCCGCCATGGAGCCCACATCGGGATCGGTGCTGACGCGTTCGATGGTCTCCGAGGGAGTGTCCGGTGTCTCGGCCCAGATTCTCCATAACTCTCGCGCCTCTTTCAATTTGTCTGCATCCTGCGGGGCCATGTCCAAGGCCTGCGCTTCGCACAAACTGGTACACAACCCGCACGCCTTGCAGGCATCAGGATTAACCACCAGAGACAACAGTTCAGCACTATCTTTGGCAACGGCTTCCGCCCGGTGATAAAAGGGTTCGGTAACCGCGACGGGTAGTGGTCCGATCTTCTCTACGACGTCTGCAATCCCGGCTTCGATGGCTTGCTTGCGCTCTTCGGCCAGAGACATCTTCTCACCGAGCCATTGGAACGCCGCTTTGATCATGTCACCAGCGCTGCCGTGTTGGTTTTCCTCGATCTTGGCCTGGCTGATGATGCGGCTGGAAAGCTGCGAGGTAATCGGTCTGAGTGGATCCGCCCCGGTCAGGCGGATTCCCGTATCGATCAATGCCGCTGGACTGACGGCAACAACGCCGATGGCGCTGTCGGGACAACCGGTCCAGCACTTGCCGCAACCGGTGCAGAGCGCCGGGTCATAGACGGGCAGGGATGTCCGGGATTCACTCAAGTCTCTAAAGGTTGCACTGAGGGGAGGGATTGTCCCGGTAGCCAGATAGGGGTCAGCAGCCATCGTGTCGACCTCACCATTTCTATACAGGACACCGATCTGGTCCCAGAACCGAGGCAAGCTGTCGTAACTATCACTGCTGCGTCCAGGACGGTCGCCGCCCAGATGCTGTACAGCCGCGGGCGCTTCTTCACTCACGGTGGTATTAACAGGAGACGCTGCACTCAGGGCCTCGGTGTCAACCAATTGCACCTTCTCGAGACCGTCAGTGAATGCTTGCAGGGAGGCGTTGCGTTCGACAATGGGCAATTCCGCCAGTATTTCTTCCCGAGCGGAAACCACCCTGCGTTCCTTTTGATCCAACAGGCCCTGCGCCAGTAACGATCCAATCACGCCGCCAAGCAGATATTCGCCGTCCAGTTCCGTGGCTTCAGACGTTTGCGCCAATTCCGGCGTGTCAGGCGGCTCCTCGACTGAGCCTGTCAACCTGTCTGGCAAACAAAAAACTCTAAGCTGTCGTTCCTCAATCAACTGGAGCTGTTCCGCGGTAAGCTCGCTTTCCGGTGCGCTTTGAATCAGCAGCACGCCCCCGGACGCAAGGTTTTTGCCGAGGTCCATCTGTGCATGAATCCGCTGCGCTGCCACCACCGCCAGATCAATGGGAAGATCATCGCCCGGATCCTGCAATCCATCGGCTGCATGCAGAATTCGATCGACACAGCAGGATCCCCAGCGTTCCCAGGAAAGACCCGGACGGGTGCGGACCTGTCCGGCTTCGAGCCGTTGCAGCAGTGTGCCGGTCTGACAGGCGAGATCTTCGTGACCGCGCCCGGTCAGTCGATGTATGGCAATCGAGATGCTGGACGTTGAGACGAGATCGGCCGGCACTTCGCTGCCGCGTACTGCCAGCGTGGCTGTATCCGGATAGGCACGACGCAACGTATCCAGCAATACCTGGCGTTTCGGATGGGCACTGGCGGCCGATCCAAAATCGGCGCCGAGATACAGGGTCGGGCCCGCCCCGTCTGCCAACCTGGCGGAGAGGGCAATGAGATCCCGGGCCCTGAGGGGTTGACCACCCACTCCGTAATGTACCGATTGACAAACGGGTAGTTCTCTCTGTTCCAGGTGGGGGTACTCCAAGACCGGCGAGCCACTTTCGAGGGCTCGGTCCAGGCTGGTACGTATCTCACGCAACAGGGGTGAATCGGAAGCCAGAGGTGCATCCAGACGCTCAAGCACTGCCACCGCCTGCTTACCCTTTAGCCGGTCAACCACTTCTGCCGCCGGAAAAGGTCGCAGATTGTTGATACCCAGCACGCCGATCGGCGTCTTGCGCTCTCTACGCAAATAGTCAGCCACGCCCCTGGCGGTTTCTTGGGCCGCTCCCTGAGCGACCAGTACCAGGCTGGCATCATCCAGCATGTGGGTCGATACGGGGCCATACTCTCTGCCCGTGTGCTGGGCGAATAAGCGGTAGCATTCCCGCAGAGACTCACTGACCTGCTGATTGAAGTAGGGCTTTTGAGCTGCTGCACCCAACGCATAGCTTTCCGGCCCGAAAAGGGCTCCCTGCAATACCGGTCGATCCAGATCATACCAACGGGGAACACGCCGGCGAGTATCCCCAAACAACAGTTTCTGTGCCGCAGTTGGCACCTCGATCTGTCCATCGGCCGGACCTAGAAACTTCTCGACCTGGGCAGGTGATAGCAGGCACAGGTTTTGAGCGGAAAGGGCTGTCAACTCACCATCCATCACTACCAGGCCTGGCGTCAGCGTTTGCTCCGCAACCCGACGGGCAATAAAGGTGAAGTCAGCGGCCTCCTGAACGTTTGCGGCAAAGAGGGTAAAGAAGCCCGAGTCAGCACTCAGATGGAAAGCTTCGTGGCCACTGCCAAGGGCTGCCCCGTGGGCGGCCATGGCACGGTTGCTTAGATGCAGGACGATCGGCAGGTTGCGCCCTGCTGCAGACACGAGCAGATCCTGCACTGCGCCTATGTCAGGTCCGGATAGAAAACTGGTCACCCGTCGGCCCGCCAATGCAAGGCCAATGGCTGCAGCAACAGCGCCTCTTGGTCCTTCCGCCTGGTGAGCAGCCAAGGAGCCGCCAAACAGATTGGCACCACCGGACTCCGATCTCCAAGCCAGATCGGCGCTGCCGGTTGGAAAGGATCCACCCATCACCGCGTCCTGTGCGATCATCGCTTCCGATAAGGCAACCGCGGAATTACCGTCCAGGACGGTATCGACGCCCTCCTCTGCCAGTGTGGAACCAGGCGGCGCACCGAACAGGGTTCGATATAATCGAATAGCTGTGGTTGTGAGATCTGGCATAAGTAATGTGTGACTTGTCGGTAAACAGTTACGCTTAAGTGGCGGCCTGATCAGGCAGGGCAACGTTTACCCGTATCTCCTTCCACCTCCTGTGCTGGCATAGTCCTGCTCTTGAAATTGATCCCCCTGCAACCACTTGATGGAATTTGTAGCACAGCGGAATGTGGCCTCGGGCTTCGCGTTGCCACCGGCAGCATAGTCGACAACGGGAAGATTGTTCTCCATGCGAATCAAATCCGGGGCTGCATCGGCGACACACTTGCCGCATGCATCACAAGCCACCTTGCATAAGTTGGTGGCCGCTTCGCCCGCCAGGGGGGAATTACATTGCACGTAAAGATTCTGGTTGAGCGGCATGATCTCCAACAGATCCTTTGGACAGGCATCCACACAGTCCGGACACGCCACACAGTTTTCTGTATCCACCTCGGGAAGCCCATTGTCATTCATGTGGATGACGTCAAAGGTACAAGCTACTTCACAATCCCCGAGACCCAAACATCCCCACGAACAGCCTTTGCCACCCCCCGATACGATTGACGCGCCACGACAGCTGTCGAAACCAAGATATTCGGCAATCTGATGGGCTTCGCTGTTTCCACCGGCACAACGCAGCCGCGACACCATTTTTTCCTTTGCACCAGCGTCCACTTGCAGGTACTCGGCAATAAGCTCGATATCATCGGGGGAACTAACCGTGCAGCCACTCGGCGCCACCAGGCCTGCTGCCAACTTCTCTGCAAAGGGGAGACAACCGGGTTCACCGCAGGCTCCACAGTTGGTCCCCGGCAGCAGCTCGTTGGTCCCCTCTATTCTCGGATCCTCCTTGACCGCTAGACGTCGGTCGGAGACAGCGAGAATGATGCCGAAGAACAAGCCGATGCCCACCATGATAGCGGGCGCAAGCAAGAGCTCCATCATCAGTTGTAAGCTGCAGCCCGGGCTATCAACTCGTCCAGTCCCGGCTCGTTAGGATCCACCGGCTTGCCTGGATGGATGCATTTAGCCGGGCAGAGCTCAGCTGCCTCCACTAGTTGTGCGAACGTACCCACTTTCGGGTCCGTGATGACCGCCTGCTTGTTATCGTTGTACTCGAACAGGAGTTTATTGATCGCCATGCAGTCATCGCACGTAGTGCAGAGGATGCTATCGATATAGGGATCGTCAAAGCTGATTACTTCCTCTTGCTCTTCCGCTACCGCCGCTTCCGGTTCAGGCTGCACTGCCTGCTGCACCTCTTCGGCGGGGACTGCAACCGCTGCTGGAGCTGACTCGGACAGGGAGGTCAGATCCATCCCCAGCAGGACGTTCGCCAGTTTGCCCATCACTTCCCCGGCCGTCTCACTACGCACCTGCTCCAGCTCGTCAGCGTGTTCTTGTCTCAGCTCCTCGATCTCGGCATCCCTGGCAGCCCGTTCCTCTTGCTGCACATTCGCTATTGCCAACTCCACATGACGGTTGCGTACACCGGCCAGTTCCTGCAGTGTTCGCCAATAACTCAACCGGTCGCGACAGGCGAGCATCAGGGCTCTGGATACCACCACCTTGCTCAGCAATCCCTCTGCATCAACGGCCCACACGAAAGGCAGACAGCGATCGGTCTGATCCGACGGCAAAGCCAGGTATTCATCCACAGGCAGCAAGTCGTCGCAACTGCACTGCACCGGCACCGATCGAAAGTGGTGCCACAGTTGCGGAATCAGCAGGGAGTAGTCGACGAACGTAAAAGGTAGTTGTAGCACCTCTTCGGTGCCACTGTCATCCACATAGGTGAGTGAATTGACTGGCCAATTCAATTCAGACTGTGGGTTGCCGGCAAAATTCAACCGCTCTGCTGCGGCATCGCCCGCCGTAGGATTGATTTCAATATAGGGGTGCGCCCTGCTTTCCAGGGCCGCACTGGCCACGATCCACGGATCCAGGTACAGGTCCTCTTCCTGGAAACCCGAATCTACCAGATGCAGGCTGGTCCTGATGGTACCGAGGGCAGAAACAAAGCCGCGGAAAAGATGCTCGTGTCGCGCCGACGAGGACTGCACGATCACTGCCTGTCTGTGTCCGATCCCGAAATAGCCCAGCTCGATGCGGTAGCTGTGCAGGGGATCCTCTCCCGACTGTGTCCCTGGATTGTCGTATGCCGGAACCCAGGCCAGGATCTGAATCGGCTTACCTGATCGCAACTGCTGTGAGAAGGAACGCAGGCCGTCTCCGGCAATGTTCTCGGCCGTCTCCAGCGCCACCAGCGGCGAAATGAGTTGCAGTTCCTGTGTAGTAAATGCCTGCCAGTCGAAGCTGGCAAACCAGGAGTCATGTACGGATGGATCGTAATTCCCTTCTGTTTCCAGAGCTGCTACACGGACTGCCGCGAATATTCTGGCGTAGCGCGCCACCTCAGCGTCGAATCGAGCCGCGGCGCCGGTACAGGGATCTGCATCATGGATCATCTCGATACATTCGATCTGATCGAAGTGGTCAGACACCCCGTCATCATGCAGATCGCCTACACATCTCACCAAAACGGGATCGTCTTCATATTCCTGCAGCGTCTTCAGTGCCCCTTCGATGCGCTGTTTGCGCTCGACGGACATACTCTCGGATCCATGCGTCTGCTTTCCCATTACACCGGTTAACGCTGATGTATCGAAATACTGCGATGTGTTGCCAACGCTGCTTCCCACCATATCCGGATCGTTGGCAGCACCTGTCTTGGCCCGTTCGACGGCCAGTAGATCTATGAGACCCCGCATGCGTTCGCTGACAATTTCGCCGAAACGCAAACGCCGCTGGAACAGGTGATGGCGTGCAGCGTGGATCAGCAGGTGAATGGCCACATAGCGACTGTAACCCAGGAACTGGCCCTGCTTGTCAACCTGATCAGATAAACTGTCCAGCTCAGATTGCAGCTTTTCCCGATTCTCTTCGGCAAGCCCGATCTGCTCCTGCAGTGCAACGCCCGCCTCCACCACCAAAGATCCGGCATCCACCGGGCTCTGCTGCGCGAGCAATTGGCTTCGCAGGTAACGTTCAACCCACGGCAGGTTGTCTTTGAGCATTCGCGCAGAATCTTCACCGGGTGCAAACGCCGCCACGGAATCCTTCAGGAAATCGCTCAGTGGACTTACCGCCAGGTCGTTTTCTTCGCCACCCGTTGGATAAAGGTAGAGCGGATACTCGTAACGAATCTGTGTTACGTCCCTATATGGGTGCAGCAGCGCCGGCAGCAAGCTCTCGGTTACCTGCTGGCCACTGGAAGCTACGCTTGGATCACCGAGGTGAAAGCGCCGCAACGAATGGATGATCTCTCCCGACGCATCTTCATCGATTGCCACCGCCGGCAGCGTTACTATTGGGCTGCTCTCCCTGTTTGCCGAAGACACGACGGATATCTGCACGGCGGATCCGCGTTGCTGGAATGCCGCCAGTGCAGAAGCCTCTCCTGCCACAGCGGGCAGCGCCTGATTTTCCGAGCTATTCTTGTTTGTCATAAATCTGGATAGTGTACGTACATGTTTAAGGTCCGCGCTTCCGGTGCCTGTCTCAAGTTACTGATCTTGCTGCTAACATCTAATCTATGTTTGCTGGACTCGCACTAGATTGCGAATTTGTCCAGTGCAGCGTTGAGGCCCTGCACCCTTTCCTGCATCGGCATATTCAAACCCACGTTGGTGAGTTCGTCATAGCGCTGGGCATCCGGGTCATGATAGAGAACTCCCAGAGGGATCAGGGAATCATCCTGAGCGATTGCTCTCGCGGCGGCCATATCCGAGGGATCGTGTTCCTGGTGATTCTCGAACATGCGCACGACTGCATCGTCTACCTGAACACCCTTGTCGTGGGTCAAAAGAAGCATTCGCGATGGATCATCCTGCATTTCCTGGTTCAATTGCTCCATGTACATTGGGCATCGCTGCACGATCCTGACGAAGCTGGTCCCCTTGTGCTGGTGGGCTGCATTGATGATTTCGTATAAGAGCGGCGCATTCCAATCCACAGTCTGGGCTACAAAGGAAACGTTGCTCACGCCAAGAGTTACGGTGAGCGGATTGAGCGGTGGCAGCAGGGCGCCGGTAACATGGGTGTTGGTATGGAACCCCTGCGGCGTAGTCGGAGACGTCTGCTTTTTGGTCAGACCATAGATGCCGTTATCGAAAATCAGGAGGGTGAGATCCATATTGTAGCGCAGCGAATGGATCCAGTGGCCCCCACCGATTGAGAAGCAATCGCCATCCCCGGTAGCCACCCAGATATCAAGGTCCGGTCGCCTGGATTTGATACCACAGGCTACCGGTAGTGCCCGGCCATGAAGGCCGTGGAAACCGTAGGTTTTCATATAGTGGGGCAATCTGCTGGAGCAACCTATTCCGGACACGGCAACGGTATTCTCCGGTTCGACCTGGGCATCACGGCAGACCCGGTGAACTGCAGTCAAAATGCCCAGGTCACCGCATCCCGTGCACCAACGAGGTTCAGCGCCCGCGTAATCATCCATGGTGAAGTATCGTTCATGGACATCGAGGGACCAGTCCGCTTTTAGTCCAAACATCAGTTTTCTCCCGTGATCAAAGCCAGGTGCTCGATTATGACATCCTTGATCTGGCCAGGCTGGAGTGGATGACCGGAAACCACCGACCAGCAGTCGACATCCACCAGGGTATGTGCACGCAGCACCAGGGCGAGTTGAGCATAGCGTCTGGACTCACCTGTGATCATGGGGCCGCCGGGATCGTCGCTGTAATTGATCTCTACCGTCATCACCTTCTTAAAGTTGTTGAAGATCTCCTTTAGCCCCGGTTCGATCGGTGAGAGGAAACGCAAGTGCAGTGATGAGACCTTGTGACCTTCTGACCTGGCATTGTCCACCGCTTCTTCAATGGTCCCCAGAGTCGAACCCCAGCTTACTACCAGCAGGTCTCCTTGCGGATCACCGTGAATATCCGGTGGGTTCAATGTGGCCGCAAGTGCAGACATCTTGCGGCTGCGCATGTCGCAGCCTTCCTGATTGGAGCGGGTATCATAAGCAATCTTACTGGCTCGACTGTGAGCGAGACCGGTGAGCACATATTCACCGCCGCGCATTCCGGGAATCGGACGCTCGGACAGTCCAGTTTGCGCATCCCAATCATACGCCGTTACACCCTCTTTCCAGGCCGACTGGTCCACTGGTGCAGCGAACCACTCTTCACTAATCTGTGGTCGATCAATTGGCTGCACGCCGGTCGCCAGATTGGCATCGGTGAGCACGATCACGGGAGTGCGGAAGGATTCGGCCAATTTTCGAGCCAAAATGACAAAGTGGAAACACTCGGCGATGGTAGCAGCCGCGATAATAACCTTGGGTGAATCGCCGGGTGCGCCATACAACGAAGCCAACAAGTCACCTTGTTCCACTTTGGTTGGCAAGCCGGTGGAAGGACCGCCACGTTGGACATCGATGATGACAAGTGGCACCTCTGCCATCACCGCCAACCCGATCATCTCGGTCTTTAATGCGATTCCGGGACCCGACGTGATAGTACAGGCGGTTTTGCCTGCATAGGATGCACCGATGGCAAAACCGATCGCTGCGATCTCATCCTCCGCCTGATGCACAAATCCACCGGTTAGGTGAAAATCGTCAGCCAGGTAGTGGGATGCCGAAGTGGCTGGTGTGATCGGGTACATCGAGACCATCTCCATGCCGGAAGCCATCACGCCAAGACCGATCGCCGTGTTGCCATTCAGCACGACCGTCTGCTGTTCCGTTTCCTCGGTATAGGACGGTACTTCGTAGTGGTACTCCACTTCTTCCCTTGCAAACGCGTAACCTGCATTGAACAGATTATGGTTCGCCTTTATGACCTCATCGCCTTTACGGGAGAATACCCGTGCGATCTCTGCCAAAGACTTGTCCACGTCACGGCTGTAGATGTGACATAGCATGCCCAAAACGAACATATTCTTGCCGCGGCGAGTATTGGACACCAGCTTCAGGCACTCCTTCTCGATGGGCAGTTCAACTACGATGAGTCCTTGCTCCTCGAAATCCAATAGTGCCTTCCGGTACTGCTCCTGTACTTCCTCAAACGGGCTTGTTGCCCACATATTCTCAAGCAGTATGATGGTGCCCTTCTTGTACGCCCCGTTTGCCATGCGTGAGTAGAGCACCTGCTCGTTAAATGCCACCGCCAGATCCGCTTCGTCCCCCATGTTGGTCATGTACTTGGATCCGAGGCGAATGCGAATGCCACTGGCGCCATCAGGGGTTCGCTCCGGAGGCTGAATCTCGGCGGGAATGATCTCTACGGTCCAGACACCATTGCCCATTTTGCCACTGACCGCTCCAAAGGACTGACCGCACTTCTGAGCTCCCTCACCGGAATCGCTGACGATTTCGACTATGTGCTCATCGATACGCTGAGCCCCGCCTCGCACTGCGGGCCTCACATCGAGAGAATCGACCACCTTGATGGCTTGAGATTGTTTGGTCATGGGTTTCCTCTGTATTTCCATTTGGTCGACTGCGCTGGCCTGCAGCCTGTGTACCTGCATCCCTAATCCATGCTGGCCGCGATGATCCTTATCCTAAATCCCGGGCATCACTGTGATCGTGTCCGGCATGACGCATTACCGAACGGCGCCGGTAGCACGTTATAACAGCTTGCCCTGTTTATTCACCGGCACCCGAATGCGAGCAGCCATCTAAAGCGACTTTGGCAAATACCGATGTTTGAGTCAAATATCGTCGTTACGGTCAACTCTAGTTGTTCCCCCTGACCAGAAAAGACTAAACTCCATGGTCCAACCAGATTGAGAACAGAATGCATATCCTATCAAGAATCCACCTCCCAAAAGGAGGCGTCCTTATATGATCATATATTAACCTAGAAACTCGGTAATTACAGGGATTGTTTGCTCTAACCCGTTAAGAACTCAGCAAAAATTGATGGAAATCAACTCACCACGAGCGGACTCGTGGTTCCAAGGATATTTCCTGAAAATGAGCCGCTGCTAATGCTGCCTTTCGCTAACGACTGCAAGAGGGTGTATGCCAAGTTCCGGCCGGAAATTCTGCCCTGACTGCACGGAAATCCCATAATGCGAATCCTCTTTCTGCTGTTTATCATTATCCCCATCATCGAAATGGTTATACTGATCGAAGTGGGCGGCTTGATTGGGGCATTACCCACCGTAGCGCTGGTGGTGCTGACTGCCACGCTCGGCATCTGGTTATTGCGGTTGCAGGGAGTCGAAACCTGGTTTCGCCTACAAAACCGGCTGTCTCAGGGAGAGCTGCCAGGGCAGGAACTGCTAGAGGGTGTGCTGTTGCTGATCGGTGGCGCCCTGCTGCTGACACCGGGATTCTTTACCGACACAGTAGGCTTCTGCTGTCTCATCCCCATGACGCGCCAATACTTTGCCAAGAATATCCTGGCAAGGCTCCTCCCTCACACCGGCAGCTTCTCATTTGGCCGGCCGCGCCCACCCCAGGGTGGTCGAACGATCGATGGTGACTACACCGACGATGATTGACGGGTGCTGTGGCACCATCTGGAGCTGCGGCAGCGCTCGTCGCACTCAGACCTGTTGGTCCGCCGTCCCCGAAGTCTCGTCCGAAACCCCCCAGTCTGCCCACGATGTGAGCTGTAATTCCCGCATGTCGCGTGTAACAAACATCATTACTGCCAATACGATCAACAGCAGCAGAGAACCCATCAGAAGGGCATAATCCTCAGAGTGCAGGATCACATAGAGCACTGCATAGAAGCCTGCCGTCGTGGCGCCCGAGATAACGCCATTGCGCAGTGACCCGAGCAGATACTTACCATAAGAGGTGAGCAGGCTCACACAGCAGAACGTAGACAGGGCATACGCCATGGAAAAAGGCAGATGCTCTGACAGGGAAAGCAACAGCAGATAGAACATCGCGATGGCTAACCCAACGAAGATGTACTGAACCGTGTGGATGTTCACATGACTGAGCAGCTCACTTAAGATAAATCCGGCAAAGCTCAGAGCGATAAACAGGATGGCATATTTGAGCGCCCGTTTGGATTTCGAGTAGACATTCACCGGTTCGATGAGTTCCATACCCATTGACGCATCTTGAAGCAGCTGACACTCCGTGTCGTTGGCAACGCACATCTGGAGAATTCGCCGGATATTGGTACCAATTTCGCTGATCTGCCATTGCGATTGAAATCCTTTCTCCTCAACCGAACGCTGGTTAGGCAGATACTGACCGATGAACTTGGGGTGCGGCCAATCTCCGGTCAGGGACACCTTCGCTTGCCTGGCCGTGGGAACAATACTGAGAATCTCCGTGCCTCTGATCTTTATCAGGAATTCGAACCTGTGAAGTTGAAACCAGGCCTCTTCCGTCAGCAGTTCAGGCAATTCCACACGTATACCCGATCGGTTCGAGATCGTCACGCCCTGCATCCCGCCGGGCAGGAATGGGTCGGCGTTGCCGTTCAGAATAAGCTCCGGCTGATTGGCAAAACCTCGCTGGTCGGTCACGCCGACAACCAGATAGGGTTCACCGAAGCGACTGAAGTGTTGCTGCTCCTTGATCTGTTCAACTTCCCGTAAATTCATTGTGCCCGAGAATCTCAGCTCGGCAGTAAAGACCGGAACGCTATAGATGCCTCGATAGCGCAGGTCGGATTGCACCGATCCTTGCAGTTCCAGACTCTCCATTGCCAAGGCGACCCTTCCCGGCTCCGTGTTGTGGTGAGCAACATTTCTGCCGGTCGATTTATCCCTCACCACGCTGTCCCATTCGAGCAGGAAGGGTACGATCAGATAGGGTCCCACAATCTTTTGCTCACCAGCCCAGCCGTTGCTGATCTCCTCCTTGACCTGTTGCTGGAACCCGGCTCTCTCATCGATTTTCTGTTCGATCATGGCAATGGGGATCAGCAACACTAATGTGATGGCCCCAATGAGCGAATACTTGCCTGCCAGTGAATTGATAAAGGACATCATCAGATCAACTCCGCAACAAAACGGTGCAGAGTCTATTGGGCGAATGTGAGGATTTGATGTGGTTTATGTGTAGCAGGTGTGCAGTCCCACAATGCCGTGACCTTATCCGCTGGCCGACCGAATAATGACCACCTAATTGCGGGACAGCACACTAGTCGGTAGGGAGAATTCAGCTATGGCACCGGTGGAGCCGTTGGTTATGGAAACTGCGCCCTGGTGCAATTCGGCAATCTGTTTTACGAAGTTGAGACCAAGGCCGGAGCTCTTCAAATGGTCACCGGGTACCGGCAGGGAAAAGAATCGCTCATAGATACGGGCCAGGGCAAAATCCGGAATGCCTGGGCCCTCGTCCTGCAGACGAACCACCACCATGTCGTTCACCCGGACCGTCAATGTGATGCTACCTTTCACGGGACTGAACCGACAGGCGTTATCCAGCAGATTCTCCATGGCATGAACCAGCAGAAAACGATCGCCCAGCACTAGAGCGCTGTCTGCAAGATCAACTGTCATCCGCAAAGAGCGCTCGGCGATCATTGCCTCTCTGTCAGCGACTACTTCCCTTACCACATTCGTTAGATCTACGACCTGCGGATCTTCAAGCTCTTGACGATTTTCAAGGTCAGCTAGTTCCAGAAGGCGTGAGGCGATGTCTTCCAGCCGCTGGGATTCATGATAGATGTTATCCAGGAACCTTTGCCGGTCCTCTGTGTGCATGGCAGGATCCATCACTTCAACCGCTCCCTTGATGGCTGCTACAGGTGCTTTGATCTCGTGGGTCAGGGAGTGGATGTACTCTTCCACATAGGTTTTTCCATCCAGTCTCTCCCGCATCGATGCCATCGCCTCGCCGAGGCGCTCCAGCTCCGGTTCACTCATCGTCGGCAACGGAACTCTGTGCCCTGCTGCACTCACTTGATCTGCGTAACCTGACAGCTTGCGAATCGATCCGGTCAACCAGTAACTCAGGATCAGACAAAAAAGCAAAGCCAGCAGCAATAACAGTAAGCCGTTTCTGATCACCGCCGCACGGATATTCTCCGTGTAGGGCTGTAGCGACACGGTTGGTTTGGCGACGGTCAGCACCCCCACTATGCCTGCATCGAGAAGTAACGGCGCGGCCACATACATTACCTCTGTAGCTTGATCGTCAGGATCGGTGCGACTGGCGCGGGCGCCGTATTCGCCACGCAACGTCAAGTAAACGTCGTTCCAGCGGGAAAAGTCCTGACCCGTTGCCAGTCCGCTGGAATCGTACATCACCCTACCCATGCCATCGGTGACATAGACCCGCAAATTTCCGTGGACTTTGGCAACCTCAAATATATCGGCATTGAGTTTTCTTTCTGCATACGCCCTGAATGCTTCGGTAAAGTCACCGTCCTGCAAACCATCTACACTAAGCTCCCTGGATACGACTTCGGCGAGCAGATTCGCTGTATCCACCAGGGTTTCCTCCATCGCCTGAGAGACGCCTGTCTGAAGCTGTCCCAGAAATGAGTTGAAAAAGAGAACGGCAGCAGAACAGACGATCAGCAAGTAACCAAGGAACATCCGCAAGGTAAGATTCATCCCGGTCAGCCTAGGGCGTGATACTGTAGCCAAAGCCGCGATGAGTCCTTATCGGCGCCGCCTCTGCATCTATTTTCCGCAACTTTCTGCGAATCGATTTAATATGGGTATCCACAACGCGCTCGAATATCTCCTCCCTGTCAGTCCAGACCAGGTCCAGCAATTGCGCCCTGCTGTAGATTCTGCCCGGGTGATGCAGAAGGGTCTTTAGGATTCCCTGCTCGTGAGGAGTGAGCGACAGTTCACACCCCCTGTACAAAACTGTCAGTCCTGATTCATCCAGGCTGAATGCACGGCCATCGCTGCCGGCTGGTTCATTCTGCCGGGGCGCGGAATCGTTCCGATTGCGGGCGCGTTTTAAGACGGCTTTCACCCGTGCCACCAATTCCCGGGTACTGAACGGCTTCACCACATAGTCATCGCCGCCGATCTCAAGCCCTACCACCCGATCGACTTCTTCGCTGCGAGCGGTGAGAAAGATGATCGGGACTTCTGAGAAACTGCGGATCTCCTTGCACAGTTCGAATCCGTTCACATCCGGCAGCCCAACATCCAACAGAATCAGCTCGATGTCCCTGACGCGAACGACCCGCAATCCATCTTGTCCGAGACGGCTCCAATGAACTTCGAAGCCTTCTTGCTCCAGTGCATATCGAACGTTGTCGGCAATGGCAGCTTCATCTTCGATCAGGAGTAGGGAATGAGGCATGGCGACAATATAATCCATATTCAACTGGTGTAATAGTGCGGTCATTGTTAATGTCGGTCCAACTTCAAAGGGTAGAAAACGCATGGTCGAGATGACAGAATCCGCCGACAGCATCGATCAGGCCCGGGAGAGAATGGCCCGGGGCGAGTTGTCCTCGGAACAGCTCACGCGTTTTTATCTGGACAGAATTCGAACCCTCAACGGCAAGGTCAATGCTGTCATCGAAGTCAACCCGGATGCCCTGACCATTGCCGAAGGTCTGGACGATGAACGAAAAGCAAAAGGAACCAGGGGCCCCCTGCATGGCATACCCGTTGTCCTGAAAGACAATATCGATACCGGCGACAAGATGATGACGACTGCCGGTTCCATCGCGTTGCAGGGATCCCATGCTGCAAGAGATTCTCTCGTTGCCGCCAGATTGCGCCGGGCCGGTGCGGTCATTCTGGCAAAGAGCAATCTGAGCGAGTGGGCAAACTATCGAGGTTTCAGGTCGAGCAGTGGTTGGAGCAGTCGTGGCGGACTTACGCGCAATCCCTACTGCCTGGATCGAAGTGCCGGCGGTTCTAGTTCAGGATCGGCAGTGGCCGTCGCTGCCAACATGACCATCGGTGCCATCGGCACCGAGACGGATGGATCGATAGTCAACCCCTGCTCACACAACTCCGTAGTTGGCATCAAGCCGACGGTAGGCCTGATCGGCCGATCGGGAATCGTGCCCATCAGCCACAGTCAGGATACAGCAGGACCGATGGCACGTACCGTTCGAGACGTGGCAATACTGCTCGGCTCTCTTACCGGCAGCGATGACATGGATGCCGGCAGCATCCCGCACAGCGATAGATCCCATCCGGACTACACGCAGTTCTTGGATAGTGACGGTCTATCGGGCACGCGCATCGGCGTCGCCAGGAACTTCTTTGCTTACAACCAGCGGGTCGATCAGATCATCGAACGGTCTCTGCAGCTCTTAAAGAATTCGGGTGCGATTCTTGTTGATCCAGCCACTGTGGCGGTGACCAGGGAACTGCGGGCTGCGGAAGGCACCGTCATGTCCTACGAATTCAAACATGGGCTCAATCAGTACCTGGATCAATTGCACCCGGCCACTGCCGTTAGATCTCTGGCGCAGGTGATCCAATTCAACGACCAGAATGCCGAAGAGGTGATGCCTTTCTTCAAACAGGAAATCCTGACGCAGGCCGAGGAAAGGGGAGATCTGAAGTCTCCTGAGTATCTTGCTGCCCTGCAACAGTGTCGACAATTGTCAAGAGCTGACGGCCTCGACAAGGTGCTTCACGACTATTCTCTTGACGCCATCCTGGCTCCGTCCGGCGGACCCGCGTGGGTGATCGATCTTCTCAACGGCGATCGAGGATCGGGAGGATGCTCTTCTGCCGCTGCTATTGCGGGGTATCCCCACATAACTGTGCCAGCCGGCTACGTGTATGATCTGCCGGTGGGAATCTCGTTCTTCGCCGGTGCATTTCAGGAGCCAGTCCTGCTTCGAATCGCCTACGCATTCGAAGAGCTTTCCAATGCCCGCCGTGATCCGACATTTCCATTGAGTCTGGAGCTGTGAATCGATCCTGTTCCATGAACCCCTCCCAGGGCATTTTGAACTCAACATCAGCTACAAGATCACATCGGGTAGCAGGACGGGTGACTATCTAGTCCACTCGCAACTACGGTAGATTTCGCGCGCAAGGCAGCAGGGCGGGTGACTATCTAGTCCACTGGCAACTATGCTAGATTTCGCGCGCACGGCAGCAGGACGGGTGACTATCTAGTCCACTCGCAACTGTGGTAGATTCGGGGCGCAAGGCGGCAGTACTTTCTTCAATTCAGCAGGAGATGGGACAGTCAATGATGAAAACAATGAGATTAAGTGTTTGCAGCGGACTGACGTTCGCATTGGTAATCCTGATGCAGGGGTGCAGTCCTGAGCAGAGCCCTCCCGCGCCATCAGGTGAGGAAGCAGACCCGACAGACGCGACGCGACAGGCGGCAGGCTATGACGCCCTTATTCGCTGGACCTCCTACGGCATTCCCCACATCAGTGCCGGTGATATAGTCCTTCCGTCCTGTTTTTAGTGATACTCAACACAGCTGGCAGGTATCTGTCAGTGGCAACAGGACATGCACCCGTGGACTACGAATAATGTGCCAAAACATACAGATGTTTACTGCTTCAGTTTCGAGCCACGGG
>JASMJM010000113.1 GCA_030749725.1 Pseudomonadales bacterium
TTGTTGATTCGTCGATTACTGTGTTCCTGACCCGGTTCGCCGTGATCCAGGTAACGCCACTCATCGAACAGGTTCGCGCCAAAACCGAATTTTACAACTGACTTCAAGTACTGCTTCGGGATGATTGCATCGGTGTCAACATTGGCACGGTCGATCGGCAAGACCACACCCCGGATTTGAGTAAAAGGTTTCATGATTCAAGCCTCAAGATCCGAGGGGTCAGCAAAATGACCGCAGACCGCTGCTGCTGCTGCAAGTGCAGGCGACACCAGATGCGTTCGACCGCCATGTCCCTGTCGACCCTCAAAGTTGCGGTTAGACGTTGACGCACACCGTTCACCTGGTTCCAAGCGATCCGCGTTCATCGCAAGGCACATCGAACATCCGGGCTCACGCCATTCAAATCCCGCATCGAGAAATATCTGGTGGAGCCCCTCGGACTCTGCCTGCCGTTTGACCGGGCCAGACCCCGGTACCACTATAGCCTGCGTGATGTTCGCGGCAACCCGCTTCCCGTGAGCCACTTCAGCGGCTGCGCGCAAGTCTTCGATTCGACCGTTCGTGCAAGATCCGATAAATACCTTGTCGAGGGTGATCTCCTTGACCGGCGTGCCGGCTTTAAGATCCATATATTCAAGCGCCTTGATCCAGCCTTGCCTACGCGTTTCGTCCGTCTGTTTTTCCGGCTCCGGCACAGCCCCATCGATATCCGAGACCATCTCAGGTGACGTTCCCCAGGTCACCTGAGGTCGAATTGACGGCGCTTCCAGTACTATTTCGGTATCGAAAGTAGCATCGGAGTCAGAAACGAAATCACGCCAGACACGCTCTGCAATCTCCAAATGCTCACCGTGCGGAGCATAAGTCCGACCCTTGAGGTAGTCGATAGTCGTATCGTCGACGGCAACGATCCCGGCCCGGGCACCTCCCTCAATTGCCATATTACACAGGGTCATTCGCCCCTCCATTGACAACCGCCGGACAGCACTGCCGTCGAACTCAATGGCGCAGCCTGTTCCTCCCGATGTTCCAATTCTACGGATTACCGCTAGGATCATATCCTTCGCGGTCACCCCACTCTGTAGATCTCCATCAATGGAAACCCGCATGTTCCGCATCTTTTTTGAAATCAGACACTGTGTAGCCAGCACATGCTCCACTTCTGATGTTCCGATTCCAAACGACAACGCACCGAACGCCCCATGTGTTGCCGTATGAGAATCACCACAGACGATGGTCATTCCAGGCTGGGTTGCGCCCTGCTCAGGACCAATCACGTGGACAATCCCTTGCCTTGGATCATTCATGTCGTATTCGGTAATTCCGAATTCCCGACAGTTCTGATCCAGCGTCTCGACCTGTAAATTAGAGACAGGATCACTGATCCCACCAGCCCGATCCGTGGTCGGCACGTTGTGATCCGCGACAGCGAGATTGGCACCCGCTCTTCTTGGCCTCCGACCGGCTTCTTTCAGGCCAGCAAACGCCTGCGGCGAGGTCACCTCATGCAGCAAGTGCCGATCGATATAGATGAGCGACGTACCGTCATCTTCTTCCCGAACAACGTGGCTCTCCCACAACTTGTCGTACAGGGTTTTACCAGGCATAGCGCGAGCATCCAGATCAAAAAACCGACCGGAAAGTGTAGCACATCGTTTTCTGAGGGCCCCGCAATGCGGGCCGAACATTCTCGCCAGCCTCTACTAAGATTCCACCACCTCCATGCTAAGCTTCTCCCAACCCATGGGAACACGATAGATGAGGTGAACAACCTGCGGGCTTCGATATGACTACTTTCATCGAACTGTTCGAAGACATGCAGACCCTATTGGGAGAAGCCTGCCTGCCGCTGGAGTCAGCTGCCAGGCGCCCTAGCGGTTTGATCATGAGTGAGGCCCTCTATCCCGAACTTGCCAAAGCAGTGGCCATGGCTGTGTACCAATCCAACGGCTGCCGGAAAATGCACGATCACGTCAGGCTGTACCAGACACTCGATGCCCTGGGTCGATTGAAACGATCCCTGTCTGAGGATGGCAGGATTGACGTGGGCGGTATGGACTTTCTGGAACAACTGGGTCTTGCGGTTACTGAGATTCTCGGCGACGACTATGATTCTACGGCTGACCGACTGACAACATCGGCAATGGTTTCTTAAAGCGCCTCGTGCAGCAATTCAGGCCATTGCCTACCACCCTTTCGCAACGATAGGGTCCTAGGTCGCGGAAGCTGGAATATCTGGCCCAACAGAAGTCTCTACACCGAGGGCCTTGTGCCGTAAAAAATGATCCATCAGAACCAGAGCAAGCATGGCCTCGGCGATCGGCACGGCCCTTATCCCGACACACGGATCATGCCGCCCGGTCGTTACGACTTCCACCGGGCTACCGTCCAGATCCACTGTCCGACCTGGGATCTGAATGCTGGAGGTGGGCTTTAGTGCGAGCGATGCCCGAATCTCCTGACCCGTTGAAATCCCGCCCAGAATGCCGCCGGCGTTATTGCTGAGAAACCCCTCCGGCGATATTTCGTCCCGATGCTCGGAGCCTGTCTGCTCAACGCTAGAAAACCCCGCCCCCAGCTCGACTCCCTTGACG
>JASMJM010000114.1 GCA_030749725.1 Pseudomonadales bacterium
GGCGGACAAGTAGGGAATGCCACACCGCTCGAGTCGGGAAAGCCAATGCAGGTCGAGTTCTTCTTTGACTGTTCTAGTCCCTGGACTTATCTAGCCTACAGCCGGATCGAAACTGTCTGCAGCCAAGCGGCAGCGGAACTGATCTGGCGTCCCATTCTGGTGGGAGGCGTCTTCAATAGCGTCAATCGCGCTGTCTATGAGCAGAGAGCCAATCCGGTCCCCGCCAAAGCTGCTTACTATCAGAAGGACCTGCAGGATTGGGCCCGTTACCAGGGCATCGAGATCGGATCGCCGTCGGTATTTCCCGTTAACAGCGTCAAAGCGATGCGCGGCGCATTGGTGGCGCTGGAACGGGATGCGATTTCACTCTATGCAGGGGCCGTCTTCAAAGCCTATTGGTCTGATCTAAGGGACATCTCCCAGGAAGAGGTACTGCGGGAACTGGTGACAGAGATCGGCCTGGATGCGGATGACTTCAGCCGCAAGATCAGTGAGCCATTCTATAAAGAGAAACTGAGGGACAATACCGACGAACTGATTGCCAGGGGAGGCTTCGGCTCACCTACTTTTTTTGTCGACCGTGACGACTTCTATTTTGGAAACGACCGCATTCCGCTGCTGCAGGCCAGGTTGCAGCGATAGCATCTGAGCCGCATCGTGGCGCGGGGGCCGTGGGCATCCCGGCTTGGCAGCGTCAATGAATATTGTGCATGCGTCGGTGTAGATAAGGCGAGCAGGCCAGTACGACAATTCCAAACAGCAAAGCCACCATGGCGAGTTGTTCGAACACTCCGGTGTATACAGCGAGGGAGGCCAGCGGATCCATCTCCTGCTCGCCGTGATTCTCGATGGCGGTTTCGCCAGCGATCAGACCGGCTGCGTAGGCGGCGAACGAGGCGGATAGAAACCAGACACCCATCATCATACCGGCTACGCGGGCAACTGAGAGTTTGGTGATCATGGATAATCCGACCGGCGAGAGGCAGAGTTCTCCGGTGGTGTGCAACAGGTACATCAACACCAACCAGATGACAGCAACCTTGCCATCCTCTCCTGCTTGCGCTGCGCCGAATACCAGTACGGCAAAGCCCAGGCCAACTTGCACGATTCCCAATCCGAACTTGGCGGGCGTGGTCGGTTCAAGCCCCCACCTCGACATAGCCACCCAGAGCAGCGCGAATAAGGGTGCAAAGATGAAGATGAAGAGGGGATTGATGGCTTGGAACATGGACGCGGTGAACAGGCTGCCCATGTCGACATTACGATCGGTGAAAAGGGTAAGAGAAGTGCCCGCCTGCTCGAATAGCGCCCAGAACAGCACCGACACGATGATCAGTACCAACATAACCAGCATGCGGTCCCTCTCTACCGCATCGCACTTGGCCAGAGAGAACCAGATCAACCAGGCGACGATCGCGGCACCGAAGATGCTGAGCGCCAACCCCAATTCACCCGTTCGTTGCACCGCCTGCCAAGCCACCACAACGCCGAGGATGGCGCCTGCATAGATCAACCGCTCGCGACTGATGCCGGCGATAATCTTCTCCGCCAGCCGCTCTTCATCCGGGGGTTCCGCGTGACCATGCAGGTAGGGTTGCCCCCACTGGAAGGTTGCCAGACCGAATAACATGCCGATACCGGCGAGCCCAAAACCATACTTCCAGCCATAGGTCTCCCCCAGGTATCCGCACAGCAGCGTGGCGACAAAGGCACCGACATTGATACCCATGTAGAAGATGGTAAAGCCGCTGTCGCGACGAGGATCCTCGGTTTCATACAACCTGCCAACAATGGTGGAAATATTGGGTTTGAGAAAGCCAACGCCGACGATGATCAACGCCAGGGAAAAGTAGAATATTTGTTCGTAGAACGGATCCCGCTGCACGGATAGATCCCCCTGATCCGAGATCACCTGGGTGGCGGGACTGCCTTCGAAAGCCATGCCGAAATGGCCTGCTACCAGCAAGATCGCTCCCAGGGTCACTGCTTTTCGAAAACCGAGATAACGATCGGCGATCAGTCCACCCAATACCGGTACTGCATAGACCAGGGATGTGTAGCTGCCATAGATCAGGGCTGCCGTTTCATCGCCGAACAGCATGTGTTTGGTTAGATAGAGGGTCAGCAGTGCGCGCATGCCGTAGTAGCTGAACCTTTCCCACATCTCTGTGAAGAACAGGATGAACAGCCCCTTTGGATGACCAAGCACCTGGTCGGATGGGTCTAACTGCATCTACGTGATCCTTCTTGTTTGGTCCGCACACTGGATTCCCGTATAGGTTTCCGGCAGCGACCCATAGGTTTCCTGTCAGGTATGGGAACGATTCAGCTCGGCCAGCTTTTCGAATGCCGCAGGATGATCTCGATCCTGCCAACTCTGCAATACCGCCAAGGCACATTCGCTCGGTGACTGGCGCTCGGTATCAACTTCTACATCATAGACGCCGTGCGCATGGACTACTTCGAAATGCCCCAGAGCAGTGCCTGGGAACCTGCCTGGTCTGACTGCTTCGCGACGGTTGATCTCCGCCAGCGGACAGCATACGCCAACGAAGAGAACGTCGAAAGACTGCATCACCAGCAGGTAATCGGTGAGGAACTCAGGGCGCATGATGATATCGTCGATTATTACGTTGTTCCCGGACTCCGCCAGGGCTGCAATGGCTCTGCGCATGCCCTTCAACATCGTCAGGCCCATGGGTCCGAATTGGATGTCGGTAAAGCTCACACCGTCTCGATGCATCGGCACCACGTTCAGCCCTGCATGTCCGCTGGTTCCCGGCGGCGAATTGAGGCCACGGTATGCTGCCGGCATACCATCTCTGAATTGATCGAGCGCGACGTGCATGAAGGGCTCCGGAAGGATCGCCTGCAGCGCGAGGGCCAGTGTCGTCTTGCCGGAACTGGATGAACCGTTCAGGAAAATAATACTGCCCTTGGCCATCAAGCACCCCCAAATGTACGTGAACCACCATTATAGGACCTGACGGGCACTGTAACAGTGCAATAACGATGGCGACCTGGTGTACGGGATATTGCAATCCTCTCTTGCAAAAACCAAGTAATTGGTGTGTTCTGTGCCCACAGAATCTAAGTGAAACACCATAACGGAATTCCGTTCCAAATCCGTTGTGATCAAATCGGCGGGGAGTGACGGTGGTACAAGCCATCCTGGGTTTGTTTGTGCTGACAGGCATCGCCTGGGCTCTGAGCGAGCAGCGTAGGAAGTTGGATTGGCGCCTTATCGTGGTGGGGTTGTCCTGCCAATTGCTGATCGCCCTGGTCATGCTCAAATTCCCACCCGCTCGGAATGCAATGGCAGTCCTCAATGACGGCGTCGCCGCCATCTCATCCGCTACGGAAGTGGGTAGCGCATTCGTGTTTGGTTTCCTCGTGGGTAGTGCCGACCCTGCTACCTATCCCTTCGAGATCAGCAACACAGGAGCGACGTTCATCGTGGCGTTCAGAGTGCTGCCCCTGATCCTCTTCTTCACCGTGTTGTCAGCCCTGCTGTGGCATTTTCGCATCCTGCCGCTGGTGATTCGGGGGTTCTCCTATCTGCTGAAGCGCAGTCTCGGCGTCGGCGGCGCGGTTGGTGTCAGCACCGCTGCCAATATCTTTATCGGTATGGTGGAAGCGCCCGTTCTAATCAGGCCCTATCTCGCCATCTTAAGTCGCAGTGAACTGTTTGTGGTCATGACCTGTGGCATGGCCACCGTAGCCGGATCGGTGATGATTCTCTACTCGGTGATCCTGGCAGACATCATCCCGAATGCCATCGGCCACATTCTTACAGCCTCCCTCATCAGTGCCCCCGCGGCTATCATGATCGCCAAGATCATGATTCCCGGTGACAGTAGAACGGAGGGTGGTGATGTGGGCAAGGCGATTGAATACCACAGTGCCATGGATGCCATTACCATGGCTACCGGTGATGGCTTGCGGCTGATGGTCAATGTGGGCGCCATGTTGGTCGTTCTGGTTTCACTGGTGGCCCTGGCCAATTCAGCCCTGTCGCTGTTGCCGGCTCTCCTCGGTGAGCCGATCACCCTGGAACGGCTGCTCGGCTATCTGTTTGCACCGCTGGTGTGGTTGCTGGGAATTCCCTGGGGTGAGTGTCTCGTGGCCGGGTCCTTGATGGGAAGCAAGACCGTCCTCAACGAACTGATCGCCTATATGCAGATGTCCAATCTGCCTGCGGACACGCTGAGCGACCGCAGTCGATTGATCATGAGCTACGCCATGTGCGGTTTCGCCAACCTCGGCAGTCTTGGTATCATGATTGGCGGAATTGGTGGGATCTGCCCCGAGCGGCGCGCCGAGATCGTTGCCTTGGCCCCGCGGACTATCATATCCGGGACGCTGGCAACCTGCATGACCGGCGCACTGGTGGGTCTTCTGGTCTGGGAGTGATGCGATGACGATGCACAATCTGCGCTACTTCACTTTGGCACTGATCCTTCTCTTGCCTGGCGGCGTGACGGCAGAACCCGGCGAAGCTCCCGGCCTGCTGAAACCGGCCCAGCTGGCGGCCAAGAAAGTCAGCCAGCTCACGTACTACTACTGCCCCAGAACCACGCAGTGTACGATCCGCTGTGCCGCCGGTGACGGCCATGTGAACATCGATTATGGGAATGTCAGAAGACTGGAGATCGGCACGGCAGCGCAGGAGTTCCTGGTGGGGATTCACTACGCCGACGCCGTGGGTAAATCGCATGTGAGTACTGCGTTTTTGCCATTACCGTCCAGTTGCGTCCTCGATGACCTCGTCATGGATACCATCCTGCCTGTCGTCGACGGCAACGTCGTCGAGCCGGTCGAAGACCAGGAGGTGGTATTCGATGTGCAACCGGATAGTTGAGTTCAAAAGGCGGCGAACGCGTCGATAGCCGTCTCGATGTCCCTGGCGCTGATGTCCAGGTGGGTTACCAGGCGTGCTCCCGAGATCAGTATATCCCTTGCTTTCAAATGCGCCTGCAGCGCTGCCATCTGACCTTCTGGGGGTGAGAAGAAAACCATATTGGTGTCGACTGATGGATCGACCTCAAAACCGGTGATGTCTGCCAACCCCTCCGCGAGTCTGGCTGCATTGTGATGATCCTCAGCCAATCGATCCAGATTGTGTTGCAGTGCGAATATTCCAGCCGCAGCCAGTATTCCTGCCTGACGCATGCCACCTCCCAACACCTTGCGCCACCTCCGGGCTGAATCGATCAACTCATCGCTGCCACACAGGATCGACCCGACCGGCGCGCCCAGCCCTTTGGATAGACACAGCGAGACCGAATCGAACGGCGAGACGACTCTTTCCACCGGCACCTGCTGTTGTATCGCCGCGTTGAATACTCTGGCTCCGTCCAGATGCAGTCTGAGCTCCTGCCGCCGTGCAAACTCAGCAGCACGACGCGTATAGTCGAGAGAGAGAACCTTGCCGGATTGGGTGTTTTCAAGACACAGCAAGCGGGTTCGGGCAAAGTGAAAGTCCCGCGGCTTGATGGCCTGCCGGACCCGTTCTAGATCCAGTTCTCCCTTGGCATTGAATTCTATGGGCTGTGGCTGGATGCTGCCCAGTACAGCAGCGCCGCCCCCTTCAAAGCGATAGGTGTGCGCGTCCTGGCCGGCGATATACTCATCGCCGCGCTGACAGTGGCTGAGCAATGCCAGCAGATTGCTCTGCGTGCCACTGGAGACGAAGATAGCCGCCTCCATTCCCGTCAAGGTTGCCGCCACGCTCTGCAGCTTGTTGACCGTGGGATCTTCGCCATAGACGTCATCTCCCACTTGCGCTTCGGCCATCGCCGCGCGCATGGCAGGGCTCGGTTTTGAAACCGTATCACTTCGCAGATCGATCAAACTGGGAACCTAAGGTAAAGTATCTGAATCAGTTTTATGTGGTTGTTTTTAGAACAGTTATCTTAACCATTCTAGCCTCGGACGGATACAGTGATCGAGCCGATTCAGAAGCTCCGGCAGCGCGGATGACGCCGGCTGGTGCGGGCGGAGGAGAAAGGGTCGGGCAAATACCGCGACACCCGGATAAACAGCAGGATTTTCGGAACTGAATTTGTTATTATTCATATAGATAAGAACTATTTTTAAACTAAATTATGTCCTATCTATTCAGCCCCTCCGAGGTCACTAGTCTGGCCATCGAGAACTCGCAAGCGCGATTTCCCATTCATCGCATCTATTGTGTCGGTCGTAATTATGCCGATCACGCCCGGGAAATGGGCCACAATCCGGACCAGGAACCACCGTTTTTCTTCCTCAAACCGGCCGATGTGATCGTCACACACGGCGAGTCCTTCCCCTATCCGTCGCAGTCGAGGGAGGTCCATCACGAAGTCGAGCTGGTGGTCGCTCTGCACAGAGGCGGCAAGGAGATCGCTACCGCTGATGCCCTCCAGCACATCTTTGGCTATGCCGTCGGCATCGACATGACCCGCCGGGATCTGCAGAATGCTGCTAAAGAGCAGGGCAGGCCCTGGGAGTCCGGTAAGTCTTTCGACTATTCCGCGCCTTGTTCAAAGCTGTATCCGGCGGAGCGGATCGGCCACCCAAGCAGCGGTCGGATATCCCTGACTGTAAACGGCGAAGTGCGGCAGCAGGCGGACCTCAATCAGATGATCTGGAAGGTTGCTCAGATCATCGCCGAGCTGTCGTCTCTGTTCGAATTGAAGGCGGGAGACCTGATCTACACAGGTACCCCGGCCGGAGTGGGTCCGGTAGAGAAGGGTGATCGCATGGTGGCGGCGATCGAAGATGTCGCTTCCCTCGAAGTAGTCTGTGAATAACGTCACCGGGGGTATTGCGCATCCAAATCGGGCATACTAGGTTGCCAGCAATCAGTTTCGAGGTCTTATTTTGTTTACCGGTATTGTTCAGGGATTGTTGCCGATCACCACGATGGAAAGAAAATCCGATTTGCTTTCCTTTGCTATTCAGTTTCCCGAACCGCTCATGGATGGCCTGGCAACCGGCGCCAGTGTCGCTATAGATGGCGTATGTCTCACCGTGACCGCCATGCAGAATCAACTGGTCAGCTTCGATGCGGTCCCGGAAACCATGAATCTGACCACCATCGGCGCGCTGCAACAAGGCAGTCTGGTCAATGTCGAGCGTTCTGCAAAACAGGGGGTCGAGGTCGGTGGGCACATTGTCTCCGGCCACGTATTCGATGTAGCGGAAATAACCGCCGTTGCGAGCACACCCAACAACCGGGAAATGACCTTCCAGGGCGCCGAGAGGTGGATGAAATACGTTTTTCTAAAGGGCTTCCTGGCCCTGAATGGTGCCAGTCTGACCGTCTCCCAGGTCGATAAGGAGCGCCACCAGTTCGGCGTGAGTCTGATTCCTGAAACCCTGCAGCGAACAAACTTCGGCACGTTGTCGGTTGGCGATCGGGTCAATGTGGAAATAGACAACCAGACACAGATAATCGTCGATACCGTTACCAATGTGTTGGCCGACAAATTAGCGTCCGGCCAGCTGGTTTTGTGAGTCTTGTCGGCCATCTGCGCCACCGTCTAAATTAACCAGCTTTTTGGTTGAGTTCGACGCAAATATCCTTAAGATTGCGCGCGCATCCAACGAGTGATTCCATGCCCGTTTCCTTATTCGATACCTATACCCGACAAGTGAGAGAGTTCGAACCTCTCAGCAAAGGGGAGGTTGGTCTTTACGCCTGTGGCCCGACAGTCTATGACTACGCCCATATCGGCAATCTGCGTACCTATCTGTTCGAAGATTTCCTGCGCCGCACCCTCGAATACAACGGCTACAAGGTCAATCACGTCATCAACATCACCGATGTCGGTCATCTCACTTCCGATGCGGATACGGGTGAGGACAAGATGGAGAAGGGATCCAGGCGTACCGGAATGACAGCCTGGGAAATGGCCGATTTTTACACGGCCGCCTTTCAGGATGACTTGCAGACTTTGAATATTCTTGCTCCGCATACCTGGTGCAGGGCCACCGATCACATACCCGAGCAGATTGCTTTTATCGAGGATCTGGTCCAGCGGGGATTCACCTATACAACCAGCGATGGGATCTATTTCGATTCCCGCAGGTCGAACAATTATGGACGTCTGGCACGATTGGACGTCAACGGTCTTAGGGCAGGTGCGCGGGTGGACCCGGGTGAGCGCAGGTTTGTTACGGACTTTGCTCTGTGGAAATTCTCCCCGCCGGATGAACAGCGACAGATGGAGTGGGACAGTCCCTGGGGTATAGGATTTCCGGGGTGGCATATCGAGTGCTCCGTCATATCATCCAAGTACCTGGGTGACTTTTTCGATATTCACTGTGGCGGCGAGGACCACATTCCAATCCACCACACCAACGAAATTGCACAGACCGAAGCCAGTAAAGGAACCACCCTGGCGAATTTTTGGATGCACGGCTATTTCCTCCAGCTGGACAATATGAAGATGGCAAAATCCGCCGGCCAAATGGTTCGGTTACAGTCGTTGCTCGATGCCAATTACGATCCGCTGGTCTATCGCTACCTGTGTCTCACTGCCCACTACCGAACGCAACTCTCCTTTGGCTGGGACAGTCTGGAGGCCTGTGGGGTCGCTCTGGGTCGCTTGCAGAAATCGTGCTATGAGTGGGGCGAACCGAGTGAGCCGGATGCGGACTTCGTGACGCGATTCGAAGACCACATAAACAACGACCTGAATATGCCGCGGGCTCTCGCCCTGACCCACGATCTGCGCAGGGCGGATATTCCGGACGCAAACAAGAAAGCAACGCTGCTCCACTTCGACCGTGTCTTCGGTCTCAGGCTGGATGAGTGGCGACCCGATCGGCTGGTCGTTCCGGAAGAGGTGGAAAGATGGCTGCAGCAACGGGAATCTGCACGGTCAGAAAAGGATTGGCAGCAGGCGGATCTGCTGCGGGACAAGATACTCGCGGCCGGCTATCAGGTCGAGGATAGGCCCGAAGGACCGAGAGTCGTTTCATCGGAGTAGATACGAATGCGAGTGCAGAAATAGCAGAGTCAGCGGGACTGGTGAATAATGAATGAGAGTGAAGGAATAGAACAACATGTGTGAAGGAATGGAAGATATGTGTGAAGGAATGGAAGATGAATGAGAGTGAAGGAATGGAAGAATATGTGTGAAGTAAGTGTGTCTACAGAAATCGAAGCATCGGTCGAAACGGTCTGGGAGACAATCCGCGATTTCACTGCCATCGATCGATACGCCACCGGCATTACCAAGTGCAGCGTTGAAGGGTCAGGGATCGGCTCAGTGCGCAAGCTGACCGTCGCCAGTGGCGAGATCTACGAGAAACTGGAAAGTCTGGACGATCACGAGCACAAGATCTGCTATTCAATTGTCAAGTCGCCATTGCCCATCGAAGCGTGCCAGAGCAGTATGTCTCTATCCTATGTGGACGATGGCAAGTGCAAGATCAGCTGGTCCAGCAGCTTTGAAGCGAACGGTGTTCCGGAAAAGGAAGCGATGCGCATTCTGTCGGGTGTCTACAACAGCGGTTTCGAAGGTCTGAAGCGACTGCTGTGCCCATGACTCCTTTTGCCGGCAGACGTGCCGGCAGCAATCCCCACGCGAGGCCCATTTGAATTTCATCGAGACAGTCCAGGCGCTTTCCCGAAAGAATGAATCCCTGTTGTGTGTCGGCCTGGACCCGGATCCGGATAGATTTCCCGAGCAGTTTCGTGGTCAAAGCGATGCGATCTTTCAATTCAACAGGGCCATCGTCGACGCCACCTCCGATCTCGTCTGTGCCTATAAGCCCCAGATCGCCTTTTATGCAGCGGCTGCAGCGGAGCAGCAACTGCAGGCGAGCATCGATTACATCCACGACACCTATCAGATTCCGGTGATACTGGATGCAAAGCGGGGTGACATCGGCAGCACCGCCACCATGTACGCCAGAGAGGTGTTTGAACGCTATCAGGCAGATGCGGCCACGATCAATCCCTATCTTGGCCTTGATTCCATGCAACCATTCCTGGACTACCGGGAAAAGGGGGTTTTGATTCTCTGCCGCACATCCAATCCCGGCGGTGCGGAGCTGCAAAATCTCAAATTCGCCGAGGGCCAAACCCTGTATGAAGAGATCGCTCACCGGGCCAGCAAGCAGTGGAATCAGAACCACAACGTTTTGCTGGTGGTCGGCGCAACGCAACCCGGTGAATTGGCCAGAATTCGTGCCATCGTTGGTGATATGACCCTGCTGCTCCCCGGTGTCGGGGTGCAGGGAGCCGATCTGTCCGCGATGATGGTAAGTGCCAGGGGAGGGGGGGTGATCGTCAGCGCTTCCCGCTCAATTCTGTATGCAGGCAGCGACGACCAGTTCGCCGACCAGGCCCGACGCGCAGCCATGACGCTCCGAGATCAGATCAACGGACTCAGTGAAAAGAACTGATCCACTGTTAATGCCATCGGCTGTCACAACTCGAGGTCGAATTGGCTCCATACCGGACAGTGATCGGATGGCTTGCCCATTGCGCGGATGTCATAATCGATGCCCGCAGTCTGGCAGAGATGCGCGAGGGAATTGGTGGCCAGAATAAGATCGATTCTGAGTCCCCGTTTGGGATCCCGCTCAAATCCCTTAGTGCGATAATCGAACCAACTGAATTGGTCTGCCACTGCCGCATTGCGTATGCGATACGTATCCTGCAATCCCCAGTCAGTCAGCTTCTTCAGCCATGCTCGCTCCTCGGGTAAAAAGCAGCACTTGCCTTCCTTGAGCCATCTTTTGCTGTTGTTTTCGCCGATGCCGATATCGACATCCAATGGGGCAACATTCATATCTCCCATGACCAGCAGCGGTTGCGACGCTGAATAACTGGCCTGTAGATGTTCCAGCAGATCACCGTAAAACCTTTCCTTGTCTGGAAACTTGCTGGGGTGGCTGCGGTTCTCTCCCTGCGGGAAGTAGCCGTTGATCACCGCCAGGATCCGACCATCGGCGAGTTGAAACTCACATTTGATAAAGCGCCGTTGACTCTCTGCAGAATCGTGGGCATATCCCCTCTGCACCTGCAAGGGAGCGGCTTTGGACATCATCGCCACGCCATGGTAGGACTTCTGCCCGTGGTAGCACACCTGGTAGCCCATGGCTTCGATCTCTTCAACGGGAAACTCGTCATCCACCACTTTGGTTTCCTGCAGCCCGATGATATCCGGCTGGTGCGTGCTGATCACCTGTTCTAGTTGATGCAGACGCACGCGGACACTGTTCACATTAAAAGAGACAACTTTCATCCTGTCTATCCGCAATCAGTTCTATTGGGCCCGCTGTATGTCAGGCAGGGAGGGGCATTTGCCCTGTTTAGCCGTGGCGACCAGTCCAGTCGGCGCTATAGAGGGGACAATTGGGTCGATTTGGTGGATTTCCCATGAAATATAGGCACTGATGCATTGCTTCCTGTTTCACCAGAAGAAGCCGGCGGTGTGAGTTTACCTTAGGAATTGAATGTAACTGTATGAATGTGAACCGATTATCTTGACGGCTATGTGGCTCTCTTGCCTTTGATCAGATCACGGAACCGATCCAGCAGAGTTTCATATTTATAGTCGGTGAATTCCCCGGCATCGAAGTACATACCGTGCTCTTCACAGCCTTCATACCAGATATGGGGTTGCTTGGGATCGGCCAGTTTCTGCATCGGCTTTCTGCACCTGGGGCAGGCTACGTCTTCGATCTTGTCGTATTGTTTACCCACTTCCGGGTCGCCGCTATCGACAAACTCAGACATCCACTTGTCCTTGAGCGCTTCAGCTTCACCATTGTCGAACCACAGACCTTTGCAATTGGTGCATCGATCGATGGTCATATTCCTGCCGTACGTCACTTCCTCCATTTCGGCATGGCATTTTGGACATTCCATATAATCACCTGCTTCTGTTTTGTAATGGTCCGGTTGCGGTGCAGCTCTATCAAGCTTCGCAGCGGTAGTATACTGAGTCTTGCCGTGGATTGCATACCTGCATAGGCGCTTGGCATACCCTAATGCGCATAATGTATATTATGTTAAATTATGCAATTGCGACAGAACGATCCACTCACTCCCCTTTTGCCAGCGGCGACATGACTATTGTCGATTCAGCTTGGTTTGAATACATTTAGAATCACGTGGACAGGGTTAAAATCTCACCGCACGGGGAACTGACAGATGGCACTGGATAAGAAACAGCAAGCGGACTACGACGACATGTCTCTGACTGAATTGAAAAGGCCGAACAAGAGATCCTCAATTCACGGAACATGGTTGCCTTGACCTACATTAAGAAAAGAGTCGCTTGAGGCGGAACCAACCAAAACAAGAAAATACACCTTTCTGGCCATCGGGTTAGTCGCCGGGCTCTCGGTCCTCTTGATTGCCGTCGCGTTCATCGTTCCCGAGATCGCTGCTTGGGTCAGGAGTCAATAGCTCCGGATACGCCAGCAAGGCTAGGCGCCCCCGGCTAGCCATTCCCATGCCGGTGCAGCAGATCTGCTGGCCGGGCCAGGTCGGGCTTGCTGTAGTCACACACTCCCTCAGGAAATATCGCCTGCAGACGGTCCTTCACGGAACCCATATCCAGGTTTCCATATAGCTTCCGGTCGATGGCTTCCTGTACCGGCATCAGCTGGCACTTCAGCATATCGCCACCACGACCGGCACCAGCCACCATTCTGGGACCTTGAAAGGCCGGATAGAACTGCATGCAGGCGCCATCGGGTTGTTTGTTCCAGGCGCCGTTCCAGACGCCATCGCCCTCCGCCAACGCATCACCATCGGCGTCGTAGCATCGGTCTACAGCGTCGTTGGGTCTGTTTTCAAGCACTGACCTTTCCGGGAACAGCTTGATGTTGAGCATCCAGCGATCCATCAGCTCAAACGCAGCCGACTTGGGGTTGTATGGTCTGCTGGCCATCCAGATGATGTGGTTACCTGCTTCGCCCCTCGCTTGCATGATGCGCAGTCTGCTTGAGAACGACGCATAGGAGTGATGCATATCCAATTCATCATCCAGATAGTGTCTGAGATCGATTATGGGCAGCGTGACATTGCCGATAAATACGTTGCCGGACCGATAGGCGGCTTGCATCGCCTTCATATCCCCGCTCATCCTTGGTGCGATCTCATCCTCATCTAAGGGGGTGATATTGTGTGAATCCCAGAGATCGAATTTACCGGGATCCGGGTCCCCGGCGAGATACCAGAAACGGGAGACTTGCATCTCCGCAGAAGGTTTCCAGCTGCCAATGCGGGCATTGATATCGATAAACTCCTGCAATTCGAGCTTACCCTCAAGGAGTGCAGCCAGCCCGTATTGAACGCCCACATTATCCCAGGTCCGGCGCGCAAAGCCCGCAGCATCGACCCCGTAGAACTGCTTCAGATCATCCCAATAGGTCCAGTGAACCGCCTGTGCCACCTGGGGTGAAAATCGTTTTGCATAGTGAATGGTGGCGGGATTCGCGATAAGGGGCGTCAGTCCCCGCCAGCCCTTCACACACTCGGACAGTCCCAGCGACCATCGAGGCAATCGGGCGGATGCCAGATGGGCAAACAGGTCGATTTCAGCATAGTGATTACGAGCCCATGTCTGCGCCTGCATACCCTCGATCCATTGACGTTCATGCCAATCTGACCATTTGTCGTTATCGGAGTGATCGAAATAATACTCCATCAGTTCGCAATCGATGGCCGCGGTCGCCTGAGTGACCATGTCGGGATAGGAGTAAAGGGGTATGATCGCGTCGAGCACTTCGGGGTTGTTCTGAGCCAATAGATATTGCTGTATGGCGCCGCCCGATCCACCTACCCCCACAGTATAAAGAGGCTTTCCGTAGAGTGCTGCAAACTGTCTCTTTAGCCGTAGGGCGGTATCTTCAGAGAGCCAGATGTTGTAGTGGTTGCTGGTTTGATTGGCGGTCGAGTAGACCACGGCATAGCCCAGTTTCAACTGCTGGTAGCGCCGTCTCAGCAGATCTTTCGGTCTCAGCTTTCCCTGGCGGTGCCCTACCCCAACCCCTCCTCTGAACTGGTAGATCAGCCTTCCGTTCCAGTAAGAAGGATCAGGGCGGCTAAGCTGTTCCTGTGGCCCACGTAATACAGCAATGCCATACAGGAAGCGATTGATCACACCGATTTCCAGACGTACTACAAAGTCGACCTGCCGACTGCCAAGGGTGATCTGTTCGATCTCTCCATCCAGATCCTTAAGGGGACGAAACGCCGACTCACCCTTTGGGACGTAATAGTATTCTGCCTGGGTGGGCATGAGGCAATCCTGGCTGTAACCGATGACCTCCCGTTGTGCATCGTCATACACAGCCACACCGATGCCCTGCTGATTGTCCACCAGCGGCCGACCCAGTTCCGATTCGGCGATTCTGCACAGGAAAGGATACTGCAGTGGTCCGGCGAATAGCGATTGCACCGGCCCCACCTGACCCAGTTTGATCGGATAGGAAAAGGTATCGGCGGGCCGCTTCAGGTTGCTGGGATGGGGGCCGGTGTAAGCATCCGTGTTGCGCTCCAATCCATATCCGGCCGGTACTCCCACGACCACGCTGGGGGGAATTCCCACAGCGTTCCCCTGCTCATAAATCATGAGGCAGGCGGTCACCATGGTTACCAGTACGATGCTGACGAACAGGAGTCTCGGGTAGATCGGGTATCCCTTTATCACATCCATCACGTGCTCTCCCGTACTTCAATCTTAGAAGAGTTAGCCCCCACGTGTCTCGATTACTGGATCATGTGTCCTGATTACTCGATAAGGTGGAACCGGCAATGGCTCCCCATATGTATTTAGATCGTTACCACGATCCTATAGTTCCACCGGCGGGTCGGGATTGGTATGGACTAACCAGTCCACAGCTCCCGGTCCGACGGCAGGTGTCGCTACTGACATCGCGACAGGTAGCCACTTTTGGATCGGACGCAGCTTTCGATCAGCGCATTGCAGGTTGCCGTTCTGAGAGCGGAAAGCAGCCCTATTCGAAGCTTTCGATCAGAGCTATACAGGTTGCCACTTTGAGAACGGAACGCAGCCCTATTCGTAGCTTTCGATCAGGGCTTTACAGGTTGCCACTATGGGAACGTAACGCAGCCCTATTCGTAGCTTTCGGTCAGAGCTTGATAGGTTGCCACTTTCAGGTCGGAACGCAGAGACCAGGGTGAGCCCATTAACTGGATCATGCCGACGACAACGATCTCCTCAACTGGATCGATCCAGAACACCGTGCCTGCCGCACCGCCCCAGTTGAACTCACCATCACTACCCATGACGCCGGCATTCACGGCATCTGTCACGACGCCAAAACCCAAGCCGAAGCCAAAACCCATCTGTCTCTGACCGAGAAGGGGTGCTTCACCGGTGCCGCCGCTACTGATACTGGCCGGGAGATGGTTCTTGGCCATGTACTTGACGGTCTTGTCACTGAGGATGCGCGCACCATCCAATTCACCGCCGTTGCGCATGGCTTCAGAGAATCGCATGTAATCCATGGCAGTCGACACCAACCCGCCTCCGCCGGAGTAGAGGGATACATCGTTATAGTTGGACATCGCGTCCGTGCCTTCTTGTACGATCGTTGCCAGCCTGTCGTTCTCCGGATCCCAGTAGTGATTTGGCAGGAATCGATCCGCTTTATCTTCCGGAACTTCAAAGAACGTATCCTTCATATCTAACGGTTCAAAGATGTTCTGCCGTAAGTACTCGTCGAACGAAAGCCCACTGATACGTTCGATGACCAATCCGGTCACATCGACAGCAATGGAGTAGTGCCATTGATTCCCCGGTTGAAACTTGAGCGGCAGTTTGGCAATCACCGACGCAAACGCATCGAGGTCCTTCGCCGACCACAGATTCGCTTCGCTGTAGAACTTGTCCACCGGATCGCCATCTGGATTGAAACCGTAGGAAAAACCGGTGGTGTGGGTCAGTAGATGATGCATGGTCATGGGGCTATCGAGCGGCACCAGATTGCCGTCAGCGTCTAACACCTTGAGATCCTTGAGCTCCGGCGCAAACTTCGATACCGGATCGCTCAAGTGGAATTTGCCCTGTTCATAGAGCTGCATGACAGCGGCAACGGTAATTGGCTTCGACATGGAATAAATACGGAATAGATCGTCCTTTTCCAGCGGACGCGGATCGTCAGCACCTTTATTACCAACCGCCTCGAAGTGCACCAACCTGCCCTTGCGCGCAACCATGGTAATGACGCCTGCCAACTTGCCTTCATCGACGTACCACTGACTCATTTCCGTAATCCGGTTGAGGCGTTCGGTCGACATGCCAACCCGTTCTGCCTTGACTATGGATGGTGGCTTGGCAATCGCGGCCGTACCTACAGCGACCATGGCAATGACTATAAATATTGATCCAGTAGCTCTCATGGTTTCCCCTACTCTGCTTAATCTCAGATTGTGCTTGTCGATTCTGAATAGCACGCGCAAATTGTTCAACAGACTCATTATGCCTGGGTCTCAACATATGTACATCAGAATAATGGGCAGCCTTTTTCCTCAATCAGGCACATTCCGCAGTTCCGATAGGCGACCAGGCGAAGTGCAGGGGCAGTCAGATATCGAATTCGATTCCCTGTGCCAGGGGCAGCTCGTCACCGTAGTTGATGGTATTGGTGGCACGCCGCATGTAGTTGCGCCAACTGTCGGTACCCGATTCTCTGCCACGACCGGTTTCCTTCTCGCCACCGAATGCACCGCCGATCTCGGCCCCAGACGTGCCGATATTGACGTTGGCGATGCCGCAGTCAGAGCCATTGACGGAGAGGAATCTCTCAGCTTCCCGCATATCCTCGGTAAAGATGGCAGAGGACAATCCCTGCGGCACATCGTTATGGATCTGCACCGCTTGCGCGAACTCTTCATATTCCATGACATAGAGAATGGGAGCGAACGTCTCCTGTTTGACGATATCCGTCTGGGCCGGCATTTTGACCAACGCCGGTTCCACGTACACGCCTCCCGGCGGCACCTTGGCAGTGATTCGATCACCGCCGCAGAGCAGTTCTCCCCCCTGTTGACGTGCCTGATCCAGCGCCTCCTGCATCTGCAAGAAACTGTGTTCGCCGATCAGGGGCCCGATGATGGTCGTTTCTTCGCGAGGATCTCCAATTCTCAATCCTTGGTAACTTTCCGCGATCGCGGCTGACAGCCTTTCGAGAATAGTCTTGTGAACGATCAGTCTTCTCAAACTGGTGCACCTTTGTCCGGTTGTTCCTACGGCGGCAAATACGATTGCGCGCAAGGCGAGATCCAGGTCCGCGGTGGGGGAGATAACCATGCCGTTGTTGCCCCCCAGTTCCAGAAGGGTACGTCCCAGTCGGGCAGCCACGGTTTGGGCAACTTTCTTCCCCATGGGAATAGACCCGGTCGCTGAGACCAAGGGTATGCGATCGTCCTCGCAGATGGTTTGACCGACACTGGCGCCGCCGATAACGAGGTTGGAAATCTGCGGGGAGATATCCAGTTGTTCTGCTGCCAGTTGCACGACCCTGTGACAGGCCAATGCACAAAGGGGTGTCTTTTCTGAAGGTTTCCACACCAGCGTGTCACCGCATATCAAGGCAAGCATCGCATTCCAGGCCCACACAGCCACTGGAAAATTAAATGCCGTGATGATTCCCACCGGCCCGAGCGGCAACCATTGTTCCATCAAGCGATGCTGGCTGCGTTCGCTGACTACCGTCAGGCCATGCAGTTGCCGCGACAGACCAACGGCAAAGTCGCACACATCTATCCACTCCTGTACCTCGCCGAGCGCTTCCTGCTGCGTCTTGCCTACCTCAAGGGTGATGAAACCGGCTAAGGTTTGCTTCTGTTCCCTGGCGATATTGCCGATGCGCCGTACCAGTTCGCCTCGCTGAGGCGCGGGTATCGAGCGCCAGAAGCTGTAGCTGTCACTGGCTGAGCGTATCGCCTCACACGATTGATGCGCCGACGCCGTCTTGAATCTAGCCAACTCAGAACCGTCGATGGGAGTGGCAATCGACAGGATGTCACCCTCCCCGGCTACGTAACGGTCACCGGTTACCAGTCCGGCAAAAGGAGCATCGCTCGGATGGTGAATTCCCAACGACTTACGTAATGCAGCAACCGATTCTCTCACCTTCATCCTCCCTGCTAGTACTCCAACTACCTAGAATTGATGGGTTCAGAGCTTACCAGATATCGGGGCCGCCCAGGCCAAGACAAGGCACAGCCCGAAGGGAATGGCCGGGCCGCGCAGGCTAGTCCTTTTCCGGAGTGGTAATGCCGTATTGGCCTGGGCGGCCCCGATATCTGGTAAGCTCCCTTCGGGCAAGCCGAGAAGCCGTCGTCCACGTTGTTGCGACTCTTGGAAAGGACTAGCCTGCGCGGCCCGACCATTCCCGGCGAGTCGCGCCTAGCGGCCAACGGCTTCTCGACTTGCTGAACCCACCAATTCTAGGTAGTTGGAGTACTAGCAATGGCACCGCTAACATTGCTGGCCGTTTCATAACAGCGTCCGAACTGATTGGTCAGAAAGTCTGCCAGGGGCATGTCCTCCTGTCTGACGAATCCCCGCTGGGGCAGCTTGCCCTGAAAATAGAGATCCACCGCCGTGCAGACACCGGCTGAAGTGGTGATCTGAATGGAACTCCACTCTTCCCCGAACATGTCAGCGTGGTAGATCTTCCTGGCATCCGAGATCTGTTCCAATTTACCCTCGCGCCAGCCACTACAGGTGACGAATATCAACACCACATCCTGTTTGGTGATGGGAACCGAAGATTCCATAATCTCTTTGAGCAGGTTCCTTCTCGACCCCTGCCCCAGGTTCAAATCGTTGATTAGAAAACTCATCAGATACTGATGTCCCTTGTAGCGAACCGTCTTGTAATTCATCAGCTCCACCTTACCTTTCAGGGTGGTGCAGAGCGTGCCCAAGCCGCCGGAGGTGTTAAACGCCTCATACTCCATCCCATCCAGCGAGAAGTGTTCCAAACCTTCCAGGGGCAGGACCTCCAGATATTCGCCATCTCTGATCACTTCGCAGGGATTGCAGTATTCGTTGATCAGTCCATCCGTCGACCAGGTTAGGTTGTACATCATCTGATTGGAGGGATATTGGGGTAACGCACCCACCCTCATCTTGAGCGACTCAACCTTGTCGAAATTTCGGCTGATATCGAAACCAAGTACGTCGATGAATCCGGGCGCCAGGCCGTACTGAGGCATAAAGATCTGCCCCTCTTTTGCCTTGGCAGCGATATCCAGGATGGAGCGAGTGGTCGCCACATCTTCCGTCAGATCAAAATAACTGGCTCCGACCTTGAGACAAACCATTGCTATGCGTGTATTGAGATCGAACGAGCAGGCAGATATCACCACCTGGTCGGCTTGAATCAGACTGTAGAGCTTAGCCTCATCCGATACGTCGAGCGGCACTGTCTTGATGCCAATCGCCTCGCTCAACCTGGCCAGTGCCTGGACGTCGGTATCTGCCACGGTAAGCTCATAGCTGCCGCTGTGGTGCAGCATTTTTACCACCGCAGCACCGATCTTCCCGGCACCGAGTACGGTCACCTTTTGCATGAGCTTCTCCTTGCAGATAACTCCTGTAAACTACACCAGTATAAACGCACCTGACCGGATCACCTTCACGATCATGTGGCAGGTTTTCCGTAGAATCAGAGAATAAGTGGTCATGTTTGAAACGCTGGATGCATCAATCAATCCCGAAGGCAGTATGGATCTGCTGTCGAGAGCTGAAGTTGCCAAACTGAAGGATACCAGTCGAGGTGGTTTATACCAGCTCTTTAGGGGATGCTCGTTAGCCGTGCTTAACAGCGGTCAAGACGATGCTCTGAAGATGTATGACGTCTACCCGGACTTTGACATCAGGGTCCTGCAGAGAGACCGGGGAATCAAACTAATCCTGCAGAACGCCCCCGCCCATGCATTCGTAGACGGCCAGATCATCAAAGGCCTGCAGGAACATCTGTTCTCGGTCCTGCGGGACATCATCTTCATCAACAACAAACTCGGCGAACTGGCGCTGGACCTAAGGGAATCGGAGGGTATAACGAACGCGGTGTTCGAGATTCTGCGCAATGCCGGAATGCTGGTGACCGGCAGAGAGCCAAATCTGGTGGTGTGTTGGGGTGGCCACGCCATCAGCAGAGACGAATACGACTTCAGCAAGGAAGTGGGCTATCAGTTGGGACTGCGGGGACTGGATATCGTAACCGGCTGCGGACCGGGTGTCATGAAAGGTTCCATGAAGGGTGCCACAATCGCGCATGCAAAACAGCGCTATGATCAAAGCCGCTATATCGGCATATCCGAACCCGGGATCATTGCGGCCGAGCCTCCCAACGCTATCGTAAATCACCTGGTCGTCATGCCGGACATTGAAAAACGGCTGGAAGGCTTTGTTCGGCTGGGCCATGGCATCGTCATTTTTCCCGGCGGAGTTGGCACCCTGGAGGAGATTCTGTACATCCTTGGCGTGTTGTCGCACTCGGACAACGGCGATCTACCCTTCCCCGTTTTTCTTGTCGGGCCTGCCGGCAGCAGGGATTATCTCACCGAGCTGGACCGATTTCTGGCAGCCACGCTGGGAGAAGGGATCAGAAATCTGTACGAAATCATCATCGACGATGCGCACCTGATAGCCGCCAAGATGATCAGGCAAATGCACAAGATTACCAGGTTCAGGCAAAGACACCGGGATGCCTACTACTTCAACTGGCGGTTGACGATTCCCGACATTTTCCAGTTTCCTTTTGAACCAACCCATCCAAACATGGCAGCCCTGCAGCTTCACTCAGGCCTTGAAGGTTTTCAGTTGGCAGCTAATCTGCGCTGCGCGTTATCCGGCCTGGTTGCAGGTAACGTGAAAAAGAACAGCAGGGATGCAGTGGCCCGACTGGGTCCCTTCAACATACAGGGAGATGCCGATCTGGTAGCGAATCTGGATCGGCTGCTACGTTACTTCATCAGTGAGGGACGCATGATGCTGGATGGTGGCCGCTATACGCCCTGCTACACACTGAGCAGGTCATAACATGATTCGAGCGGGTATGAGATGACGCACCCATGCTGGTGACGAGAACTCAGTTTGAATCGCTGTTCTGCGATGATGTTCCACTGCTCGATGTGCGCGCCGAGGTGGAATACGGCAAAGGAGCCTTCCCCTTCGCCCGGAATATTCCCATCCTCAATGATGACGAGCGCAGACAGGTTGGGATCCGCTATAAGAACAGTGGTCCCGAAGCAGCTGCCAGGTTGGGACATGAACTGGTCAGCGGCAGGAGTAAGGAGCACAGGTTGCATGCCTGGCTGACATTTGCCGAAGAGAATCCCCGAGCCTGCCTGTACTGCTTTCGAGGAGGTGAACGATCACGCATCGCGCAGCAGTGGTTGCTGGATGCCGGGGTCGACATGCCTCGGATCGAGGGAGGGTACCGCTCGCTGCGCCGATTCCTAATCGAGTCTCTACAGTCCTCTGTTGACACATTGCAGCTATTCATCGTCGGGGGCAAGACCGGCACGGGAAAAACCGAACTGCTGCAAAAGGTTGATGCCAGCGTGGATCTGGAAGGTTTTGCCAATCATCGCGGCTCAGCCTTTGGTAAGCAACTTGAAGAACAACCGACCCAGATCGACTTTGAAAATCGTCTTGCCATCGCCTTTTTGAAAAAGATCAGACAGGGTCAGACCGCCCTGGCACTGGAAGACGAAAGCTTATTGATCGGCAAACTGAATATCACGCAATCTCTCTATGACAAGATGGATGGGGCTCAGCTTGTCATGTTAGAGGATACCATCGACCATCGCGTTGGCAGGATTTTCAACGAGTACATCGTCGATCAGTTGGTTCAATATGAGACAACCATGGCCAGCAGAGAACTTGGATTTGAGCGATTTTCGGCCTATCTGCAAGGCAGCCTGGCGGGCATAGCAAAACGGCTGGGCGGCGCCCGGTACCAAGAGTTGCATACTGCCATGCAGGAAGCGCTCAGCATGCATCGGCAAGGAGACCCACAGAACCACCGTTTTTGGATCAGGGAGTTGCTGGTCAATTACTACGACCCCATGTATGCCTACCAGCTAAAAAGAAAAGAGGATCGAATCATCTTCACTGGCAATGCTACGCAAATCCAGCACTGGCTTGCAAGGCATCTCTAACGATTAGATCTGGGGGTGGCATCCAATCATGGGTTCACGGGTCCGGTTGCTCGGCGATCTTTACCACCATTACGGGGCAGGCATCTAATCATGGGTTCACGGGTCCGGTTGCTCGGTGATCTTTACCACCATTACGTCGCAGTTGAGTTTGTCCAAAATATGCTCCGCCGTATTTCCGAGGGTAATGCCACCTACTCCTTGACGCGCTACGCTACCCAGCACAACGAATTCCGCCACGATCTCCCGGGATATCTTGGGGATCACCCAGTCCACAGGTCCCTCTACCAGATGAATGTGATTGTCGGTGACCTGGTAGGTGTCAGCCAGTTTACCGATATTTCTTTGCACCATCTGTAGCATCTTCCTGCGATAGTTGATCGGGTGATTGGCGCCCGACGCTATGGGCACAAATACAGGCGGTGCGGGGTAAGCAGATACCAGGTGCATCTCGAAGTCCAGACCCCGCGCCAGGTTCTGTGCGGTCTCGAGAATCAGCGTATTCAGATCCTCGTGGACGGTATCGCCCGGCGCCGCATTGACTGCTGCCAGCACCTGACCGATCGCGTCCCATTGCCCCGATTTTACCAGCAGGACCGGACAGTGAGCATAGCGCAGTATGTTCCAATCGACGTGGTTGAACATCACCTCTGGAACGCGACTGTGCACCGAAGTCAGTTTCATGAGAAGATCGCACTCGGTTCTGTTCAGCGCATTGACGATAGCTTCCGACGGGCGTCGGTCCCATACAACTTCAGTCGTGATCTCGATGCCATCTTCCCGAAGCGGCGCGGCAAGTCGATCCACCATGACCTGATTGCCATCCACCACGGTACGTATTATGTTCTTGCGGTGTGTTCCTGAAATGAAGGTGGCAATCCCGATCGCTGTATCGTACGCACAGACGAACAGGTGCAGTGAAGCATCCGTAGCCTTGGCAAGGTAGCCAGCTCTTTCAAGGGCTGGTTGCTCCTGTTGCTGAGGTTCAAGTACTACAAATATCTTCTTGAAAATCTTCATGGTTTCCGTACATCTATTTGGCTCGTGCGCGTCATTTCAAACTGACCCAAGGTTGCATGCAATTCATGACGCAGCACCGATTCTCTCTTTGTCCACCTCTTCCACTGCAGCCTTGATACTGGGGTAAACTCTGAAGATCTTATCCAGATCCGCCCGCTTCAATACATACATGGAGCAAGGGGTCGCGGCTCTCACGGTAGCATTCCTGGGTTTGCCATGTAGCAGGGCGGATTCACCGACGATGTCACCGGCGTAGAGGGTATTCACGTGTTTTTCTGACTC
>JASMJM010000115.1 GCA_030749725.1 Pseudomonadales bacterium
TTGCCTTGTTTGTAAAGTATGCGAATTTCCATACACCTTTCCTGATTTAACATGTGCACCTCCTGCAAGGTGCAGATTAATGGAAAGGGGGGTCAGTTTTCAGTTGCCGAGGGGGGTCAGTTTTACATTGCCGCTAACATCAAAGATTCGAATCCCTCAGATTGGTACCAGAACGCCAGTACTGGACCACGATGGCCATGAATTAGTCGCCGCACTACGAACCATCTATGAGATAGGCGATCGGGAAGCGCTATTCGAATCGATAGACGATGCATTCCCGGGAGCGACTATAGATATTGACGTAGACTCAGGTACCCGATTTACGCTCACCTTTTTGCAGAAGGGGTTGTTGCGGCCGCTCACCCAATCAGAATTATCTGACGGGACGCTGCGGTATCTACTGTTGATGGCTGCTCTTCTGACTCCACGACCGCCATCACTGTTAGTGCTCAACGAACCTGAAACAAGTCTGCATCCCGATCTGTTCCCGGCGCTTGCTCGTCTGATTATCAAGGCTTCGGAGCAAACCCAGGTTTGGGTCGTGTCTCATGCGTCCAGGCTGGTGGCTGCCTTGAACAAAAGTGAGGACTGTCATTCGATTCAACTGGACAAACGACTTGGTCAAACGGTTATATGCGATCAGGGCTTACTGGATCAACCAGCTTGGCATTGGCCGGACTAGACACAAGACATACATCCGAGACAAAGGCTACTGGATCAACCAGCTTGGCATTGGCCGGACTAGACATAACAATACATCCGAGACACATGTTGGTGTCCCTCGGATTGACAGGTAACAGGTTGCGCCCTCGCTCGAATCTAGCGGAGAGCTTAGCCTTAGGAGAAAGACATGGTTCAAACCCTAGCGAATTGGGGAGAGTTTCTTGGCGAGATCGCTGTGGTCGTGTCTCTCCTGTACGTAGGTATACAGGTGCGCTCGTCTGTACGACAGTCTCGTGTGGATAGCTACACAAGAATCAGCGAATTGTGGTCGCAGTGGACGTCGATGGTGGCATCGGACGACGAAACTTCCAGGATCTATTATCAGGGAACACAAGACTTCGATTCACTCAATGCGGTGGAGCGAACCAGATTCAATCTTATTATCGGCATGTACTTTGGGATTTTTGAAACCATCATAGTCCACGAGAAGTCGGGCGCCTACGATCCTGAGACATTCCGCCGCAACTTGAATACAGCATATGCAGTCTTTACCCGCCCGGGAGTACAAGCGTGGTGGCAAAAGAACGAGGGGCGTGCCTTTGCCCCGGACACCGAGAAATACTTGCTTTCCAGGCGGGAAGCCGAGGCTTCGAACGCAGTTGAATAGAGTCATGAGGTGATCAATATCAAACTGGAGGAACACCCATGAAGGCAGTCAGGATGCTGGGCAACGAACAAGTCAGCGTTGTGGATATTCCCGACCCACAGGCGGAGGGTAATCAGGTCAGCGTAAAGATCATGTCGTCAGCACTCTGTGGCAGTGAACGCCATGTTTACTATGGCAGTAACGAACTGCCGGGAAATGCCGGGCACGAAGCTGCCGGCACCGTTCATGATGCAGGGACCTCCAAGCTCGTCAGCAAAGGGGACCGGGTAGCCCTGCACGCCTCCGCCGCCTGCGGGCGCTGCCGGGAGTGCTGGGCTGGTAACTGGGTACGCTGTCAGAATCCCGGCCGGACAGGTCGCACCATCGGCAACCACTCTCAATTCGTGCAGATACGGGATGACCTGTGCCTTCCCCTTCCCGACGATATTTCCTTCGACACGGGGGCACTGTTGGGGGATGTAATGGGCACGCCCTTTCGTGCCATCAAGCGACTCCGCATCAAAGGATTCGATCGTGTCCTGATCATGGGTCAGGGACCCATCGGCCTTGCTGCCACTATGCTCTGCAAGTTCCTGAATGCGGACGTGACCACCGCGGATGTCAATGAGTACCGGCTGCAGCAATCGCTTCGATGCGGCGCCGATCGAGTGCACGCTCCAACATCGCCGGAACTTTCCAGCCTGGCGCCGGATGTTGCGCTGGACTGTTCCGGTAACCCCGATGCACAGACCCTGTGCCTTGATACGGTCAAGCCCGGAGGAAGGGTCGCGTTGATCGGTGTCAGCACAGATGGCCCCCGCATCAATACCACCAAACACTTTATCCTGAAGGAGCTTGAGGTGATCGGAAGCTGGTATTCGACTCCGGTCGATCACCTGGAACTGATCGATCTGGTGCGAAGAGGATTGTCTCCCGAGATGATGATAACCCACAGGTTCGGCATCGACGAAGCACCCAAGGCTTTCACATTGTTTTTCAACGGCGAAGCGGCAAAGGTGATGCTCACGCCGTGGGAGTAAGGATCGGCAAACTTATGTCATCCAAATGCTAGTGTACTGTCCCGCAATTAAGTGGTCATTATTCGGTCGGCATATTTTGTTCCTGGCAAGGCGCGAGGACGCCGTGGGTTGGGCACCTTAGCCGCGCGCCCCTCGCCGGGCACCCCACAACGACGAACAACGGGGACGCCTAGTCGGGGACGCCTAGCCGGGGACGCCTAGTCGGGGACGCCCAGTCGAAGTCCAGGGACAAAATAGGCCAGCGAATAAGGCCTGTGGGACAGTACACTGGCCACCCGAAGCTAACGATTACAGTTGGGTGAAAAGTATGGGAACAGACGATGCATCCAGGGGGCGCATGATGTGCATTCTACCGGTTCCCGGCAAAGTGCCAGCATACGCCGGCCGGATCGATCAGATGCACTTCTCTACCCCATGGAAACACGGTTGGTTCTCGGGCTGATACCGCCTCGTACCTGTCCACCACGCCGGATTCGCCCAGATTCGTCCAGAACTCATCAAGGTCATCAACCAGAACGTGCATCATTAGATTGTCCTGCATTTCTTTATTGTGGTAATTCTGCAAGAGTAACTTGACGCCCCCAAGCTGCAGCTCACACAACTCGTCAGTCTGCCAGTTGACTTGGAATCCAAGCTCCGCAAAGAACTTTTTAGAAAGAGCGTGATCTGCCCCTGATGGAATAAACGGCTCCAGCTCTAACACACTCATACCCCGCTGCAGATGCATCTCTTGTAATGGCAGTCTTAAACGGTGTGTTCCCAATCCTGGCAGTATGTTCTACTGCGGCACCTGATTCGCATACGGCGAATCAGTGCCAGATACCCAGTACCAATCCAAACAGAGCAAACTGGGCGGTATGGTAGCCGCTATCGATCAGTAGTAACTGCAGGCTTCTGGTGGCGAATTGATAGTTGATCCCAAACGAAGTGGCCACGAAGCAAACACCGACAATCAAGCCTTTGGTCAGGGCTTCGAGTAGTTCCGGTGCCGGTCCCAGAGCTAAAGCGAACGCAACAGCCGCGATCAACGAGCATACGAAGCTGACCCCAAATACTCTGGCAGGATGAAACGCGTTTTCTTCCTTGTAACCCGATTCCCTCATCCAGACGTTGAAAAACGCGAGCTTCGAATACCACAATCCTCCCAACATGAAGGAGCCTAGGGTTGCCGCGAGTACTGCCAATAGATTGATTTCGAACATGCCAAATCTCCTAAGTCTGGTTTCACTCTTCTGATCATCCTTATGAGTAATAGCGCTCAGCGGTCTCCCATCCGCATTCTCCACTCCGATCGACGTGCTTCTTCAAGAGGTCTGCCTGATCGTCATGTATTGCCCGCCTACCCGGATTCTGTTGGCAGCCCTTGTTCGACCCATGCTGCCATGCCGCCGATCATCGGATAAACGCGGGAGATTCCGCGTCTTTTCAATTTGAGCGCCACACGGGCACTGGATGCCTCATCGGGTCAGCTACAGTATAGGATAATGTCGCTCTCCTTGGGAATTCGATGAACGTGTCGATCGATCGCCTCCATCGGAACCCGCACCGAGTTGGGTACCATTTCCGGCAAGGCCTGATAGTCGTGGCTGTGTCGAAGATCGATGACATACAACTCCTCATCCTTGTTTAGCCGTTCGTGCACTTCGGCCGGATGCATCCTTCGCATGCGTAAGGAACGAAGAAAGACGTGCCGTTGTTGAAACTTGTAACCTATGTAGATCAGCAACAGAGCAGCAAGAATAAGACCGGCCCATACACCCAGTTCCGCGATCACCACTGCCACAGTTTCCAGTTGGTTGTGAAAAATGGCTCCTATGCCCGCAAACAATCCCGACCAGAGCAGCGCACCCAGCCCATCCAGAAAAAGAAATCGTCCCAATGACATTCCCGTTACGCCTGCCAAGGGCGGCGCCAGCGTCTGCAGACCGGGCACAAATTTGGCAACCAGTAGGGCAAAAGGTCCAAGACGGTCAAACACGGCCTCCGTGTTCCGTACGCAGAAATCTGGCTCCAGCGAAATCGCACAGAGGACATTCAGCACCTTGCCACCCCTCGCTTTACCCATTAGATACCACATTAGATCAGCAGGCATCGATGCCAAAACAGTAATGAGAATGACGAGAGGGAAGGACAGTTGAGCGGTACCGACTAACGCACCCGCCGCCAGCAACAATGGCGCAGCCGGAAGCGGAAGTCCTATCTGATCAAGCATCACCCAAACAAATATGACTAAATAGCCGTACCCAATCAAAAACTGTACAAACTCAGCCACAACGTGTCACCCCTGGTGCCCGGATACGCATCGCGCGGTCAGTGATAGCTATCAGGCAAAACCAATATGCAATCCTTTGCCTGACGAGGTAAAACAAACCACGATTAGGTTGTAGGTTCTAAATCCCAGTTCCCTATCATTTGTTGAACTGAGCGTCGTCGCCATCGACCAGGCCGGCGACTTCGGCGAGACGGGAATTCATCATATAGGTGCAAATGGAGTACACGAATTCGACGATCTGCCGGGTCGTGAATTGCTCGCTCATAGCGGTCAATACCTCTGCCGAGGGTCGACCGATCTGCGCCACCTCCGTGGTGAACTGAAGCACCAGTTGCTGCCTGGCATCGAACACGGCGGCGTTGATATCACGATCCTTGATGAGAGCATTGAGTTGCGCCTGAGTCGCACCTGCCCGCAGTGCTGCCCGACCGTGATTGCCCCATTCGTAGGACGATCCTGCCAGCACGGATGCCTCCACTATGGTCAGTTCGCGCAACAGTGGCTCCAAGGTGTTGGCGCCATTGGATGCACCGTTAAACTGCAGCCACGGCTGGAACACATTCTCGGCGTGGGCTGTGACGTGGAACAGTGCCAAGTCGAACGGCAGCGCATTCCAGGCTTCTGCGGCATTCTTGCCGGCGTCTGCTTTGCTGATGAGTGGGATTTTGTCCATTCCTGTATCCTCTGTTAGGTGTTGGCCGTGGAGGACAAGCGCAAGGTCATCTGTCAGCCCTTAATAGTGTACTGCCCCGCAATTAAGTGGTCATTATTCGGTCGGCATATTTTGTTCCTGACAAGGCACGAGGACGCCGTGGGTTGGGCACCCTCGCCCCTCGCCGGGCACCCCACAACAACGAACAACGGGGACGCCCAGTCGAAGTCCAGGGACAAAGCAGGCCAGCGAATAAGGCCACGTAATTGTGGGACAGTACACTAGCTTGTCGTGCTAGCGCCACCATCACAGGGCACCGTCACGCCGGTCACGAAACTTCCGGCCTTTGAAGAAAAGAAAATCACCAGGCCCGCTGCGTCTTCCATTGCACCGGACCTTCCCATCGGCTGAGCAGCCAGCAACGCCTTCTCCTTAGCTTCAGTGTCAAACAGGGGAGCCGTCATTTTCGACTTGAACAGGCCCGGCGCAAGAACGTTGACGTTGATGTGATCCTGCATCAGGTCCCTCGCCATCTGCACACTCAGTTGACCAAGTCCTGCTTTGGCTGCGACATAAGAGTAGTTCTGCAAGCCACTCGGCCTGAGACCATTCACCGATGTCACATTCACAATAACGGCCCTATTGTCGGAACTCCCCGCGCGACGCAACAAGGGCAGCAACTGCTGGGCAAGAAAGAACGGACCCTTAACATCTAAATCGACCACCCTGTCCCACGCCTTTTCATGGAACTCATCTATGTGTAAGTTCCAGGTTAAACCCGCATTATTCACCAGAATATTCAGCATCTGTTCTCTTTCTTTGATTTCATCCGCCAGGCGCGTACAACCTTCAACATTGGATACATCCGATGGAATGGCAATGCACTCGCCGTATTCCGACAGTTTGGCTTCGGTCGCATGACAAGCATCCACTTTACGAGAAGCCACGTACACTTTAGCGCCGGCACGAACCAGTCCTTCCGCGATCATCAAGCCGATGCCGCGAGTTCCACCTGTCACCACGGCCACCTTGCCGGCGATGCCGAAGAGATGCTCATAGAAAGAATTGCTCATAAAGACTCCTGCAAGTGTGCGGTCAGACAGTTGTTTTCAGAAACTGCCGGGATCTGGGCGCCGACCACTGCTATCTACCGGTATCTCTCTTAACAGCCGGCAGACATAGGCCGTTAGATGGAAGCGATGTATTGACATCGTTAGGTTCCAGCGAATCGGAAGATTCTGGAGTGGATGGACGATAACATTCACCACACCTTCTCCCAGCGCCGGCTTTCCACGGATCGGTACATCGCCAGCGCCGTCCGCAATTCCCCAAGGGAATATTGCGCAGACGCCTGTAAGGGCGTGCCGTGTAACACTGCTAAACTGAAATCGTGCAGTTCAAAACCGTAGCTGTCCACCTTGCCGGGAAAGAGTTCCATAATCATCTTCCCTTCAGGATGCTCGCCGTCAAACAACACCAAGCGTCCCTCGCGCCCCCGTTCGATGACCAGTTCTCCCGCGGTCCCGGTGATATGGAAGTCGTCGCCGGGACCGACCGCGCTATCGGTCAGCAGCGCGTCAAAGGTGGCAGTCACTCCATTCGAAAAACGAAACAGCGCGTGAGCCACCGATTCACCTTCCAAGTTGGCGATGTGACGCCCGGTGACAGCGATGACCTCGTCGATCTCACCGAACCACATGCGCAGCGGTCTTATCCAATGGGCACCACCGTCAATACAGATGCCACCACCGGATCGCTTTAACAGAAAGCGCCAGGGAATCGGATCGGCAGGATCCAGGCGCAACGGGTCAAAAAAAGATGCGCGAGCGGAAATGACGTCCCCAATGGCACCCGCCTCGATCATCTCTCCTGCCTTGATGACGTCAGGCCAGTATTGTGATTGCTCGGCAATCATGAAAACCGTACCGGCACTCTCCGCTGCAGCCAGGATACGGTCACAGCTCTCCAGATCCATTGCCATTGGCTTTTCCAGCACCACGTGTTTGCCTGCCGCCAAGGCCTCTACCGCGGCTTGCTCATGCAAATCGTGCGGCAGCATCAGATCAACCGCATCGAAGTCACCACTTCCAAGCGCATCGCCGAGCGATGAAAATGCAGCGCCCCCGGTTCGCTCAGCCATCGCTGCAGCACGCTCCGGATCATCGTCCACAACCGCTGTAACCTCAATGAGCGGCGCATGGTAACTGATGCCACGCCAGTGAGCCCGCGCGATATTACCGCAACCTACCAGCGCGATCTTGACGCGATCCGAATCTGCCATGTGTCTTTCCCAACATCGATCAATAGTGAAGTGGCAAGCACCTCATCTGGCGCTCCCAAGGAGAGAGATTATGCATCAGCGTGTGCAGGTAATACAGAAAAGGTCTTCGCAGTGGTGTTCTTCGTCATTGGACTTCCTCGCATGCTCCCTGGCCAGACTCAGTCTTCTCACACCGGCCAGAATTGCCAACCCAATTCCCCAGTAATCACCAATCTCGCAGTTGGTTGAGACATGGGATGGGGTGTTGGTGGGGCGCCTTCGGAGCGCGCTGGAGCCATGGATGGCGGAAGCGTGATCCAGGTGCCTTTGGCCATGGAGGGCCAAAGGCAAGTAGCGTAAGCAACACCCCATCCCATGTCTCAAGAGCTCGCAAGTACGTTCCCAGTGGTGGATCCTCTGTGACGGATCCCCAGTGGCGGGTCCCGGTTGGACATCAACGGTTTACAATCGATGTCCCTTGGTTTTTTCTGATACCATAATTACCCCTGTAATCCCCAAACATCAAGAGACGATATGCGAGAGTGCAGGCGAACGACATAAGCTTGCGCCGCAGGAGAAGAAGCGTCATGGGTCCCCTTGCCAAGACTCGGATTCTGGAAGTATCCAGCAGCATTGCGCCCGCATACTGTGCACGTCAATTTGCCCTCTGGGGCGCTGAGGTAATCACCGTTGGGGATGGTCGGCATAATTCGCCCCGCCAATATCCAACCTGTTCAGTGCAAGGCAAGGATCACTCGTTACTGCAGGAAACTCTGCACATTGGAAAACGCTTTATCCCGGAATCAGAGGTCACAGCGGAACTCATCGAGAATGCAGACGTCCTGATCACGGATCGACCAAAAGCCGATCTGCTGAATGCAGCAGGTTTCCGTGATGTATCGCATTGGCCAATCGTCGTCGACATCTCACCTTTCGGGAGAACCGGAGCCTACGCCCGCCACGCAGCGACTGAACTCTCCGTAGAGGCCGTCTCCGGATTTCTCTCGATCAATGGCAGTCGTGACCGGGCGCCCCTCAGGATGCCGGCAAATCTGATCGGTTACATCTGCGGCGTGAACGGCTTTATCGCTGCCCTGGCAGCGTTGCACCGCTTGCATCACTCGGGTATAGCCGAGCAGGTTGAAGTCAGCTGGATGGAGACGCTCGCCACCATCGTTCCGCTGCTACGCACCCAATTGGAATGGCGACCCGAACAGAGAGATGGAGGTCCTGGGGCCAAGCCGCTGGGCGTGCGCCTCTACAAGGTCGGCCGGGGTTATCTATCCCTTGGCCTAAACCTCAGATCTGCGCTTGAAGTCCTGCTGGAAATCCTTGGATTGGATGAAAAGGATATTCCCGATCATCTGGATACTTTGAAGAAGAGACAAGACTACAACGCACTCTTTGCCTTCGTTGAATCACTGCATTCGCCATTCGACATTGACGACCTTTTCAAGATTCTGTCGGAGCAGCCCCACCGATCTGTCGTTGGTAAAGTGCAGACACCAGCGGAACTGTTAACGGATCCGCAGCTGGAAGCACTTGGTTTCCTGCATCATCTGGATCATCCCAGGCTAGGCAAGATTACCCTCGCTGGACCGCCGGCAAGAATGTCGGCAACACCTGCAGAATGTCCATCGCCGGCAGCTCTTACGGCTGATCCGGATGTGACTTGGTCATACCGGGAAGACGCGCCGGTTGCAGCACCCATCTCCTTAGACCGTCCCCTTGCGAACGTTCGGATCATCGATCTAACCCAAGCCTGGATAGGTCCCTATGCAACTCAACTCTTAAGGGATCTGGGCGCCGAAGTGATCAAAGTGGAATCACATCTTAAACCTGATGTCTGGCGAATGTTGCCGCCCACCAAACCAAAGGCGCTGATCAATCATCGTGCAGCTCTGGCGAACACCAGTAACAACTTCAACAGTGTCAATCGCGACAAGAAGAGTCTCACCCTGGACCTAACGAGGCCACAAGGCCGGCAACTGTTTCTGCAACTGGTGGCAGATGCCGATGTGGTTATGGAAAACTATACACCTAACGTGATGAACCGGTTTGGTCTCGGCTACGAAGATCTAAGAAAGGTGAACCCATCTCTTATCATGGCCTCCTTTTCCGGCTATGGAAAGGTGGGACCTTATGCCAACTATCGAGCGACCGGCACCACCATTGAGGCGACGGCTGGATGGGATAGCCTGTTCGGTTATGCCGACGGGCCACCCCTGGTAATGGGATTCTATCAGGCCGATGCGATCACCGGCCTGCAGATGGCGGCGACTACCCTTGCGGCCCTTAACCACCGCAATCGTACCGGTGAAGGACAATACGTTGAGGGTTCCATGTTCGAAGCCGCAACCGGCTATATCGGTGAACTGATCCTTGAAGCCGGTCTGGGTAAATCACATGAGCGATTCGGCAATCGGCACCCGGATATGGCGCCCCATGGCGTATACCCCTGCGAGGGGGAGGACCAGTGGGTGGCGATCGCGGTAAGGGATGACCGGGAATTCAAGCGATTCCGGGAGATTTCGGGCCTTGACCTTTCGGACCCTGCCTTACTCGATCTAGCCCATCGCCTCACACAACAGGACTACTTGGATCAGCAAATATCGACATGGACCGGCGAACTGACGACTCAAGAGGCAACGCGCCAGCTACAGGATATCGCCATCGCCGCAGCACCGGTGCAGAGAACCGATCAGGTCTTGGCCGATCCGAACCTTCGGGACTGGTTTCAGCCCTTGTCTCATCCCGATCTGGGCAGTCATCTGTATGATGGATTTCCGTGGCGATTCTCCAACAGCGAGTTGTCGTCCGAATCCGCTTCTCCCAGGCTCGGCCAGCACAGTCGTGAGCTGCTGTACAGGTTGCTGGGTCAAAGTCACACGGAAATCGATCGATTATTCAGGTCTGGAGTCAGCGGCGAGGTGTTTTAGTACCAGTTGATCGGATTATCCCTCGCTTGATCTGATTCTGTCGCCAAATAATGCAGGTATGCTAGGCTATGCTTATCTACACTCGCCGCATAGCGCGATATCAGCCGCACCCGTACACATGCCAACAAGTAAAGAACAGGAATTCAAGTGCCCACTCGGTGACCAGGGCTGCCAGTGGCTGGAACACATTTCCAAACTGCAAAGCCGGGTGGATGAATTGGCTCAACTGGTTTCGCAGGATCCCCTGACGGGCCTACACAACTTACGGCATTTCAATGACATTCTGCCACAAACAATGGAACGTACGCGCCGCCTCGGCCACGCAAGCGGCCTGATTATGATCGATCTCGACAACTTCAAGGCTGTCAACGACACATGGGGACACGAGATCGGCAATCTCACCCTGAAGCAGGCGGGTACGATAATGACTCAGCAGGTGCGTATGGTCGATACCGTATGCAGATATGGCGGCGAAGAATTCGTTGTTGTTCTGCCGGATACTCAACTGCGCCAGTGCGTCAAGATTGCCGAACGTATCCGTAAATCGATTGAAGCAACGCCGTTAATCTTCAGTGAGGGTGAAGTCTACATTACCGCCAGCATGGGCATCGAAGTCTACCAAGGCGAAACCCAGATGACGTCTCAAGCACTGGTCCACGCTGCCGATAAACTGCTCTATCAGGCCAAGCATGCCGGACGCAATCAGGTGGCTCACCGCGATTTTGCCGAAGTAGAGTCGACCACGGCCGTCAGCCAGGAAGAGATAGATGCCCTGTTCAAGGGTTCCGATGTGAGTTAGCAGACTTGGACCGGCTATGAGCGTCGGTGATGCAACGGCGCACCGATTTGATGCGCCCGATACACTCAGAGAGGCGCCCCATACACTCAGGGATGTCCCCTGCCAACTATCGCCATAGCTCTGATGAAGCCTTCATCCAGCGAGTGAGGTGGCGCATCTCCGCTACCAGTTCGCCGCTTTCCATGTCGATCAGTTCTGAATCCACCCAGGCAAATTCCGTTTTCGGGCTGGCCCCAACACAGATTACCTTGCCGTTTCTGCGATAGGCCCTGTCCAATCGAATGGGGCCATGGCGTAGCGCGATCTCGGTTGCACCAAAGAAACCGACCGCCTGCTTGATCATGCCCCGCGGAAAGCCGGCGTTGAGTAAGCCGTACATCGAGGCCGGAGATATCAGGATGCCGTCATATTCACCTTCGCCGCCACCCTCTTTGACTTTGACATCGTCTGCGGCCGGGCACTGTACCCCCACTTCAAGATCAGCCAGAATCCTCAAATCCTCCTGCCGGGCACTTTCCAGAGTCATACTCCTGACATAGTCAGCTTCCCGGGGATTGCCCACCGAAAGAGAACCTTTAGCAACGATGGTGCCTTCCGGTGTCTCAATCCAACCGTCCACCCTGACATCGTCACTGTCTGCGGGCGTTTTAATTCCAGCCCGGACATCCTCTTTGTGGGTGGTTGCATAGGTGTAATACATGCTGACTGTGCCGCGCTGATACCACTTGAGCCCCCATCGCTCCTGAATGATCGGAACGAAGTGATCCAGGTGCACGGTGCCGGGAATGGTGCCGCCACGCATACCGATCTTGGTGGCGACCGCATCGTTGTGGATGGATCCCGGTTGATCCTGCCAGAGATTGATGGGTTGCTGCCAATCGGAATATAGCTTGCCGTCTTCTACTTGTATTGCATTGGCCATTTTCTCTCCCTCTTCGGTGAGTATCCTGGTGTCACGGTAACACATTCCACCGAATCTGTAATCGGCCGCTCAACCAAGGGCGCTCATGCATGTGTATGCGCCGAAACGGCCGCGGGAGCAGATCCAGAAGCCACTCAGGGGAAGAGGTCGCCTGGGCTTTCCTATGGTAGACTCAAGATAAAATCGAGGTACTGAGTTGGCACCGCTCAAGGGTATTCGCGTTCTCGATCTGACCAACTCACGGGGTGAGTTGGCAGGCCGCATGCTGGCGGATCTCGGCGCTGAGGTCCTGAAGATCGAGCCCTCCGAAGGTGTAAATTCCAGGCGACTTGGGCCGTTCGATGCCCATGACAACTCTCTCTTCTGGGCCTGTTTTGGGGTCGGTAAATCCAGTCTGCAGCTTGATCTCAACAGCAGTGACGATCGTAACACATTGACGCTACTGGCAAAAGGCGCGGATCTGCTCATCGAGAGTTTTGCGCCCCGATACGCTTCCAGCATCGGCATCGGCTATCACAGATTGAGTGCCATCAATCCCCGCCTGATATACATCGCCATAACCCCTTTTGGTCAGGAGGGACCCAAGGCCAATTGGCCAGCCACAGATCTAACACTCGAGGCAGCAGGTGGCAGGCTTGCCATGCAAGGGGACAAGGATCGACCCCCCATTCCAGTCGGCTTCCCGCAAACTTATCTGCAAGGGGGCGCACAAGCCACAGCGGACGTTTTGATTGCCCTTAACGAGCGGGAAAAGTCCGGCTTGGGACAGTTTCTGGATCTGTCCCTACAGGAAGTTGTCTGGTGGACCTTGATGGCGGCACAGGGCAGTCCAGTGTGTGTCGGACGAAATCCACCCGGGTGCGACGATGACCGCGCCATGGGAGTTCGAAGCCGCGCCCAGTACGTCCCTCAGGTCTCTGAAGCCAAGGATGGATTGGTGATCGTCGCTGTTGGCGGAAGCCCGCCAGGCAAGAAAGGTATGGTGACCTTTGCGGTAGATGAGGCCCGTGACCACGGCGACCTGGAAGAGGACCTAGATGGCTATGACTGGAACAACTGGGTGCCGCTGCTGAGACAGAATGAAATCAGCGAAGATCAGCTCGTCCGCGTCATGAACCATCTGCGTAGGTACATCAAGCGTCGCAGCAAACAGGAACTGATCGATTGGGCACTAACGAACGATCTACGCCTCGGACCCCTCAATACCACCCGTGACCTGATTAACGACCGCCAATTGAATGCTCGGGAATTCTTCATAGAACTGGGCGGAGTCAAACAACCGGGGCCCTGGGTGAAAATGAGCGGCACGCCCCTCACGATAACGCAACCCGCGCCTAAGCAGGGGCAGGATACAACACCTGTCTGGCAAGAAAGCTCAATTCCTGTTGCGCCGCTGCCCCGTAACGGTAACGCATTCGAAGGGCTGAAGGTGGCCGACTTTTCCTGGGTCGCTGCCGGACCTACCATAGGCAAAGCGTTAGCAGATCACGGAGCCACGGTAGTCAAACTGGAGTCAGCGACCCGTCTTGACCTGTCACGCACGCTGGCACCTCACCTACAAGGTGAGCCCGGTGTCAATCGCAGCTACTGGGCCTATCTCTACGCCACTTCCAAGCTTTCGATGCAGTGCAATCTGGCAACCGATGCCGGGCGAACGCTGGGGCGGAAGATGTGCGACTGGGCGGATGTGGTCATCGAAAGCTTCTCGCCGGGCACCATGGCAAAGATGGGTCTGGATTACGACGCACTGTGTGGCGATCATTCGGATCTCGTCATGCTCAGTACTTCGATGTTGGGCCAAACAGGCCCTCTCCGGGAATATGCAGGCTATGGACAACAGGCATCGGCGTTCGCCGGTTTTCAGAACATTACCGGCTGGCCCGACCGTGAGCCCTGCGGCGTATACGCGCCCTATACGGATGTCATTGCTCCCAAATTCGGCATCTCGGCCCTGGCTGCAGCGCTATACGAAAGAAACAGATCCGGGAAGGGGCAACTGATCGACCTGGCACAGGCTGAGTGTTCCCTCTACCTTCTGGCACCCATCATCATGGATGAGATCGCCAACGGTGTGACAGCGGTTCGACCGGGGATGGATTCCATCTACGCCTGCCCGCATGGATCCTATGCAACTGCAGGCACGGAACGATACATTGCTCTATCGATAGAAACTGCAACCCAGTGGCGCTCGTTGCTGCGCCTGGCACCGCTTGCCGCTTTTGCAGACGAACACTTCGATGACATGGCAGAACGCCGAGCATTACTCGATGAGATCAACAGCGCCCTGGTGGGATGGACCAGCAATCAGGATCCGTGGCGACTGGAAGAGGCCCTGGTTGAAGCTGGTGTGCCGGCTTCGGTCGTGCAACGACCCCTGGATGTATTCAACGACCCGCAAATCGAAGCCCGCCAGTTGAAACAGGTTTTGCCCCAGAGTGAAACCGGAGACGTAATCCACTTTGGATTCTGTACCCGTTTTTCCGCCAAGGAACAGATGGTGCTCACGGCACCACCCTCTTTAGGCGAACACAACGACCACGTACTGCGGAATCTGCTGCACCTGTCTGAAGCGGAGATTGCAGAATTACATCGCGCGGGAGCCATGCAGTAATAGTGGCGACACGCTGAGGAAACTACTGTGAGCGATTCCATCAAGGTATTCTGGCAACCCGGCTGAACGAGCTGCCTGCGAACCAAAGAGTTCCTTTCCGCCCGTGGGGTGGTTTACGAATCCATTAACGTAGCTGAAGATGAAAGAGGTTTACAGCAGTTGCGTGTGCTTGGCGCAAGAAGTGTACCGGTCGTCTCGAACGGGAACTCTTTTGTTTATGCTCAGGATCTAAACGAGATCTCCCGCTTCGTGGGCCTCGACTACCGGGTATCGCCGGAGCTGCCGGCAGAGATCCTGGTCGGCAGGCTGGCAAACGTGATCGACACTGCCAGCGTCCTGATTCAGCAAATCCCGTCAAACTGTCTGCAGGACAAACTGCCTGGCCGGGACCGCACGTATCTGGCCCTCGCCAACCACATCTTCGAGATTGCCGGCGGCTTCCTGCAGGTTGCAGGCGGCGCGGATTTCACCGGTTCCATTGCAATGGCTGTCCCGCGCGAGGAACGTACACCAAACGAGCTGAACGCCTTCGGTCGTAGCATCATATCGGACCTCAATGAGTGGTGGATGAGTTGCAGTGATCCTAGTTGTGTTCTGCACGTGACGACCTTCTACGGTCCGCAAACACTCCACGCCGTCCTCGAACGATGCACCTGGCATGCGACGCAACATGTTCGTCAGGTAGTCATGATCCTCACGATGCACGACGTGGAGCCGGACAGGCCTCTGACTGCCGCGGATCTGGCGGGGCTACCACTTCCCGATGGTGTCTGGGACGGCTGAGCCATCGGACGATTCAAATTTCATTTCGGATGCAACTTCAGTATCCTGGCATGGAACAACCGGAGGAGAGAATATGAGCGAACAGGCAAGAGATGGCGCGCTAGCCGCTTACTGGCAATTTTTCGAGTCATTCAATACACGGGACAGTGAGAAGTTTGCCAGTGCCCTCCAGTTTCCCCACCTGCGGGTATCGGCCCGTGGTCCGGCCCCGAGTATCATAGCCAAGCCCGACCTGCAGGCTCAGGGAACATCCTATGAGCGAATCCTGGCCACCGGATGGCACCACACCATCGGTGCGGAACCAGAAGTGTTGCACCTATCTCCGGAAAAAGTGCACATCAGGGGCGGCTGGACCCGGTACAACAAGGACGACGAGCCGATCCTTACCAACTTCGTCACCTACATCGTCACGCTGGTAGAGAATCATTGGGGCATTCAATGCCGTTTCGGCGTCGATCCGGGTCCCGATGGCGAGACACCGAAAACGGCAGCCACGGCCCTTACTGTGCTGGAAGGCGCTCTCGCCGCCATGGGGTCCGGCGACCTGACGGCGGCAACGGAATTGTTCAACTACCCCCACTTCAACATCGATCCGGGCGATGTGCGGAGTTATGCGAGCGCAGATGAAGTTGCCCCCACCCTACCGAGTGGCGACGTCAAGCCGAGCGATCTGCGGGCACTGCAGAGTGGTCCCAATTCCGTAAGCATGGCCTTCGATGCAAAGATAGACAGGCGCGACATGCAAGGCGTCGTCCTGGCCACGGAACGCGAGGGGCACTGGGGCATCGAGAGTCGATCGATTATCGTGCACTAGTCAAAACAGAGAGATTGATTTGACTTGTTGGGGAGGCCTACTTCAAGACCTGTCAAAAGAAGGTCACCTAGTCGCAGATTATCGTTATTCGTGTCTGCGGGTCCCTGAGACATGGGATGGAGGTGTTGCTTACGCTACTTGCCATTGGCCATCCCTGGCCAATGGCACCTGGATCACGGTTCGAAGGCGCTCCACCAACACCTCCATCCCATGTCTCAACCAACTGCATGCTGGGTGATTACTGGTGAGCCTGTTACGGCTTCTATGACCAGAATGCACCAAGTATGAAGTCAGGGACAAAGGAGCATACATAGCGTAAGCCCACCTGGACTGGCACACTCATGGATTAGGCAGCAGCGCCCAACCCCTATGCCCTACTGCCGAATGTCCCAACACTATGCCGGTGTATGTGATTTGAGGAACTCGACGATCATATCTACTGTTCCATCAACCCGTTCCGGCTCTTTCCACTGTTCGACCAGTTGTGCATTGGGAGCCAGGTCCGCCACCTCTCTGGAGATAACCTCCGGGTGGTAGAGATCGGTGCCCATCAGTACCAGCAAGGGCGTGGCACAGGATCGGACAAAGTCGCGGCTGACGTTGAAGACGAAGTCGCCGTCGTACATATTGCCGCGGAACGAACTCCAGGTGGCCTCGTCAATTTCCGGTCGGCTCTTCTTTAGATCAGCAGCCCACCCATCGAACATTTCGTAGAAGGCCTGTTTGTTGTCGCTGAAGCCGATGGTCTGCTGCAGAACGGCAGCGGCTACTCGATCGGGAGCGGCCTGCATCACGCCGAAACAGTATGGCCCACCAATACAGCCACCGAGCAGATGGCAGCGATCGACCTGCAGATGGTCCAGCAGGGCCAGGTGATCGGCGGTATAGCTGTGCCAGCCATCCTCCCCGCTGATCGGAGCGGTAGACTGGCCCGCATTGCGTTGATCCATGGCGATGACTCGAAAGTGGGGTGAGAGGAATTCAATGGGATTGAAAGGTGGACCCTCCCAGAATCTGATTTCCGATCGCATTCCGCCGGCAGCGAACAGCAGGACTGGAAATCCTGATCCGCTCTCTTCGTAGTATATCTTTGTATCCTGCTGTTCAAAAAATGGCATAGACAACTCCCTGGATTTGCTGAGGATGTTGCGTATGTTCTTAATCTTCTGGACAAGGTTTAAGAGGAAGCTGTCCGCCGTTCTGCAGGGAGGCGATCCAGCCTCCGTCGAAGAACTGCAGGTAGGTCAGCACGCAGAACCCTGGACCGGCTGCCAGTTTCATGAGACAGATGCTAACGATGGAAATATGTGGCGAATAGAAGATCAGAGGAAACTTTCGCGCGCATTTCGGATACAAAACGATCAGCATCATCAATTTGTCGGCAAAAGAGGAAACCATATGGGCAAGCCATCCATCGCAACTCAGCAGATCACACCTGTCCTCAAGGTGAGTGACGTCAGCAAATCGATTGACTTCTATGTGGATGTATTGGGTTTCAGTACGGAATTCACGTTTGGCGATGATTACGCGGGCGTCAAGATGGGAGACCTTATCATTCACCTCAATGCGGCACCGGCCAGCAGTGACAGAATTGGCAAAGGATCCGTCTATATATTCTGCCGCGATGGAGTCGATGAGTATTATAGGATGGTGGTTGATAACGGCGTCGACATCAGTAGTGACCCACCGAAGGAATATGAGTACGGCATGAAGGATTTCCGGTTGAGTGACCCGGATGGTAATTGGCTTACATTTGGGCAGGAGGTCGGTTGAGGAATACCGAATCTTCCCGCTAGACCGCCCTACCAGCTAAGTCAGTCAGAAGTTACCCATGTCATCGAGGGCCGACTCCCACCCGTAGCCTCTAGCGGCTGAACGGACTTCTTGCCGGTGCCAGCTTCGGTGGCGTCCAGGAACCATCGGCGATCTTGCCGCCGGCCGCAGACGTTGCCAGCTCCATGATCTTGTCGGTGACGTTTGGTTCGTAGCCTTCCGTGTGTCCCTTCATCAGTTTGACCACGTCCGCCACGACCCGGCCATCGCGGCAGTTGGGATACTGGTAGACCTCTGCACGTCCAGACCTGGGATAGCGACCCCAGCCATCGGAACCCGGATCCTGGCGAGTGGAGTCCCAAACATAACCTAGTCTAGGATCGAGCACGTCCTTGGATTGCACCCGGGCATCACACTGGTATTTCTCTGCCAGTGGTGACGTTTCACCGGGAATCGACTCATATTCGCCATTGGCGAAGATAAATGAGTAATCACAATCTCCACCGGGAGGACCAGAGGCGGCACTGCGAGGAAATCTCGGCGTGGGGCTGTCCGAAGCTGCTTCGCCGGTTCTGTAGACAGGTAGTCGGCCAAATCCAAAGCCGCCTTCCGGTCGTGTGACCGGGCCAATCCGGCCACCCGACAGGCTGATTCGCACGTCAACCTTGTCTCTGAAATAGGGCGTGCAAATTATCCGATTGGAGGTCATCCCGCCTTGGCTATGACCGGCAAGGATGAAATTTTCAACATTCTCTTTGCCTACTGCGCCAACGACCAGATCAACGGTGTTCTGCAAATACTCATCGTCTTCGGATTGCCAGAATCTTGTCGGAGACCCGGGAGTAATGATCACCAGTTTGTGCTTGTCCTTTACATCCATTACCGGGAAGTAATTACGTTGCCAATTCGCATACGAACCGGCGCCGTGCAGGCTCAGAACGATGCTAACCTTGGCGCCAGGTGTGTAATCAGACGGGCAGTCCAGGAAAAACGTACGACGCGTTCTCGGCTCAACTGTGTTACCGGGTTGGGTGACCACTGAACTCTCACAAGCACTATCCGGGCAATGCCATAGCGGTGTTGCCGCACAATCCGTACCCAGTAGACTATGGGACTCCTGCGCTGCCGTTGCAGTTGAGACGAGCATCGTCAGCACGGCCAATGCCAGGTGTGACTTCTGCGCTGGTTGTTTGTTCCGAATCATCTGGCCTCTCCTCATTCTCAGTTACACGGTTGTGATTTAAGACCGCTTTAGCTTTGCAGTGTACCAACTAGTTCCTTCAGCACAACCTGACCATTTCTAAAGACGGGCCACCCGTCTCCTGGGAGGATCGCGTCAACGGCAGAGAATTCGGAAAGCTGCAATGCCGATGCAACTGCCAGTTTCTTATCCGTTAACTTGGCGTCCGGCAGCATACAGAGCTTACCACCCTCGTGGGCGCGAATAAGATCACCGGTAATCAATGTGCTGTCTTCAATTAGCAGGGCCAATTCTCCAGCTGTTTTTGACCCATGCAGGACGGTGACCTTCAAGCCCTTCAGATCCACGTCACCTTCGCCTAACCACTTTGAACAGGCGATGGGGAAAGTGTCTCTCTCTGCTTCCGGTCCCCACACTTCGGCACCTGTTTTTGACGACAATCGTTCGGCGTCACGTACGTGATCCGAGTTGGTAATAATGATTTGGGTAACCTTCCCGAGGCTGTGAAGATGCTCTTCATCGTGTTCTGTCAGTGGCAGCGGATCGATGACCACATTACCGTCATCTCTCACCCATAGATAACTGTGAAAATCTATATTGCGATCTTCATCAAACTCACTCCAGCAATAGAGATTCGGCTTGTGCAATTTCTTCATTTTGTGCGGACTCCGGACGGTTACGATTGAGCTTATCTGGGGCATGAATCGACATTGAAGTTGCTGATCGGATGCGCAAGATATGCATTGCTCTGACTGTGTTCCATCTCTCGCATTCTATGTTCTATGCCGATCGATCCATGTTCTATTCCACTCGACCCATGTTCTATGGTAATCGACCTATGCTCGAGGTCTATCGCTTCTCGTAAAACCTGTTCAATAGAATCAGGGTTCTTACTGAACAATCAATCGCTCTGTTGGTTTTCCTTTTCCAGTTATCCGACAAGGGGAAATAGTTGTCCCTGGGAGTATTGCCGCCAAAATCCCAAAGCCCATTCTCATTCTGCTGCTCCCATATCCATCTCACTGCCTGCTCCGCAAGTGCAGGCCAGGTGACAAATCTGGATAGGATTTCATGTGCTGCAAGCCAGCGAGGGAAATGCCGCTCACGTACCAGGGGCGGGTCCTGTAAACAGCCACCATAGGTGTAATATATGCCATCTTCTTTGTGCAACACGAAATCGAGCAGTCTTGTTTCAACCTGGCCAGGCAGCAAACAATCCTTTGACGAGAGCAGCAGCAAACCATATTTGGTCAGGCAGGAACCATGGGAGCGGCTTTCAATTCCGGACGCCTTGACGTGGAACTGCAGCTCTTTGTCGCGATCGTAGTTTTCCGTACGGAAGGCTTCCTTGGCCGCCCCGGCGAACCGCTGGGCCTGTTCCGCCACCAGGGGATGATCCCGATCGATCAAGGACAGGTTGGCGGCAGAAATCGCCTTGATCGCGTATTCCCAGAGGGCGGGATTGTCGTGCTTTTCGGGATGATCAGACCAGGTTGCCCCGCCCTGCAAATGTGCCTCAATGAATTCTGTCGTGCGCTTTAGGATGCGATCCTCGTTGTCCAACCCCACTGCCAGCGCGCGTTCAATCGCCTTTTCGGTCGTGGGGAATTTCTTCTTTGCGCGAGTGTCTTGAGTGTGAAATCTTCCCCATGTCCCGTTCTTTTCCTGGCTCTCACCAAGTTCTTTGGCAAACCGTGTATTACAGACCTCTTCCCGTGCAGCGCGATACTCAGAATCCTTGTTGGGGACGTGAAGAATGTCCCTGATTATCCGGAATCGAGGGACCGGGTGCAGGGGAGAGTCAAGTAGGCGCAGGGCTGTCTCTCTAACGTTGCTGCCTCTGTCCTTGGGCGCCATGTCGTTCTACTCCCTCTGTCGGTTGTTGATCCTCGTTACCGCTTCATCGATCAGTTCTTTGTCCTTTGTGTTCAGCCGCCCCGATAGCAGTTCCGCTGTCAACGCGTACAACTTCAAGCCTGCTTCAATCTCAGCGTACAAGGAGGTCTCTCCTTCAACACCAAATGCGTTGCGGCACAGAGAACTCCACTCGGAATCTTCTCCCATGCAGGCAAGCATTTCGGGATAGGCACCATTGTCCCCGGTGAGCAGTAGACCTTTGTGGATTCTCATGACTTTGAGAAGGCCCCAGGTTAAACCGTGCTTGCCATTCAGCAATCGCCCGGGATCGTTGCCTCTGAGCCCTTGCAGCGCCTTTTGGACTTCCTCGATCCAACCAACCACCATTGAACTGACCAAAGCATCGGCTCTGGCTTGCATCCCGTCATCCCAGACGAAGCAATCAGCGCGTTTCTTGATAGCGGCGAAATAACCGTCTCTGTCCCACAGCACTTTCGACTGCATCACGCCTTTGATGAATTCCGTTGCCATCTCCGGTGACAGGAACCAGTCTTCCACCTGATTCGTCGAGACGTTACTGACAACTACGAAATGACTATCTATCAGGTAAGTGACTAGCTCGTGCTCTTCCGGCATTTCCTGCCAAAAGCGGACGATATCGATGTCGCTATAGAGACCGAAGTCACCGCGAGCATGGCTTCCCATGAGTACGATCGACGCTATCCCGTCGATGAGAAATTTGCTCGCCAGTGCTTGGTAGTCAATATCCTGCATCGATTGACATCCAGAAGTCGTTCCTTCTGTGGTCACCTCTTACATCACCAACAGGTGACCACAGAATCGAGATGCGGTCATCCAGCACTAGCTGTGCTGTTAAATTCTGATCTCATCGTTATTTCATACCCAATTTCTTATTCTCGGCAAGAAGCTTGATCGCTTGTTGCAGTCGCCTAACCAATGTTTCCTGCTTTTTCGCGTTTCTCAACCAACCTACATACTGTTTCCTGTAACCCGGGGCTAGATTATTGAAATTCTGCCACGCCTTTTTGTTTTCCCTCAGCGCCGTTTCCATTTCGGGTGTGAGCGACATGTCTTGAGCGTCTCTGCCTTTCAGAATCTCTTCATCGTATTCTATCTTTTGATTGAATGCCGTCATTCCCGCTTCGGCCATCTTGCCTTCTTCTATCATCTTGTTGGCCAGCTTGATATTGAGCGGCGACCACTTACTACCTGATCTTCTGGGTGTGAATCTATAGGCGTACTTCTGGCTATCAATACTTCTCTTGAGGCCGTCTATCCAGCCAGAACACAATGCTTCCTCAACTGAATCACGGTAACCAATGCTGGACTGACCCGTGTTCTTCTTGAAAAAAACGAGCCATATCTCTTTTGCTACGGCGTGATTCTTGTTAAGCCAGGACCGCCACTCCTTCCGGTTGGCGGCATATAATTCTGATTTCATATTTCTCTGACCAGGGTTTCAACCACCGCGCTTGTGTGCGGTGGTGTCCAGTACATCGACCGAATCCGATTGCTACCCGATACCGGCTTCCGCGCTCTTCTCGATCATGCAGACACGGTTTCTGGTATGGTCAAGTGCCCAGAGATTGACACCGTCAAAGGCCAGGCCGGCACAGCCACCCTGAAAAGGCGTGGTACCCCAATCCAACAGCTTCCCATTCAGGTCACTTCTGAAGATGATTTCGGTCAGCAGCCAGTCGGTGTGCCACAAGGTATCGTCTTGTACAGCCAGTTCCATGCTGCCTGGTGCTCCCAGCACGCGTTGCCGATCCAGCTTCATATTTGCATCAAAGATACCGACCGCATTGAGGAAGCCATCCGCTACGACCAACTCATCACCGACCTGTGCAGCTCCCTTGATATTAAAAAGCCCATCAAGGACCTCTTCCTTCTGCACGTTGCCGGTCATGCAGTCGATCGTTAGCAGGCGACGTGTCTTCTCGTAACTTAACCACCCTTGTTCCGTAGGCAGTTGCTGCGTTAACACCAGTTCCCCATCTCTCCATCCAACGGATTCTCCGTGTTCAACATCGAGTTTCAACTGCCGCTCAACAATCCCGTTAGCGGCCGACAACGCAATTATCTCGTTGGCCTTCCTGTCATAAACCCAGAGCTTGCCGTCCCCCCAGGTCATGCTGACCAGTTCATCACCGTTAACCGGGATCTCCTTGACGATTCGCCAGTCGGCTGGAAGCAGAATCGGGTCGCGCAATGCCTCGAAGAAACCGTATTTAGTGAGGGCCCGAAACACCTTAACGCTGTGCTCCCCCCATCCGCCATCGGCTGTCTGTGAACGAAGGATCATGGGCACCTGTTTCTCCACTATTTCACGGGCCAGTGGCAGGTCCACGCTCCCGGCAGCGTCCAGATAGCCCCAGGGATCGTTGTAGTCGGCACAGCCGGCAGCATTGAGTGGTTCGGTGATGTTCTTGAAGCCTTGCTCAAGCGTTGCCGCAGAACGATCGTCGAGATGGCGATTCCGCCAGAGGGACATCAACCCCTTCACCGGCGTCCATGGACATTGGCGATTGAGGTGAATCCAATCGTCCGCTTCATCGATCTGCTTGCTGACTTCTCCTTTGAGGCCGGGAATCTCATTCCGATCAAAGCGCGACATGGCATCGTAGACACTCGGCGGAATCGACTGAAGACCTGCATCATAGCCGCCCTGGGCCACGAGATAGTCAAGAGCACGTTTAACGCGTGGCTCCTCTGCCGAAGCGCCCAGCTTAGCCAATTCCACCAGTGCTTCAGACGTGATCAACACGGGATGAAGCGGATGGGTACCAATGCTTCCGTCGTCCTGCTGCTCGGCCAACTGTGCGTCGATTTGCCGTGCGAAGACTTGCCGGTCCTGGGGTTTGGGATTCTGCAATACCAGCCGTCGCACTTCTGCTGCATCGAGTGAGCTGTCATTTTCCACCCACTGCATGGGGTCGTAGCGGAATCCGTATTCGAATTGCGTCTCTGACATGTGACTGCTCCTTCCTTTCAACCGGATGTAAAGTGCAGAACAATACTAACGCCGCGAACTGTAGTCCTTAGATAATACAACCGCTTCCTGACCGGAATCCAGTTGGAATCTCCCGATTTCAGCGTAACCACGAGCGAGGATGAAGGAGTTGAGTCGGTGATCCTCGGCGTACTCTACGAATCGCGCGTTGGCGGCACCCAATTCAATCAGTTTTCGTTCCGCATATTCGTATATGCCAGCGCCATAATCCTGCAGGTGCTCGGGGTATGTCACAACGAAGATGCGATAACTATCGGGGGGAGCGTCAGTTGCATGCTCAACAGCGCCATAGCCGAAGACGTTGTGATCGTCTGCCAATACGAAGTGATGCTGGAACCCACGCTTCGAGAAAGAACGCCTGTTCGATAGCCATTGGTCCTGTTCACCGGCACCGGGAACGTCGAAGACTGAACGATTGGCGATTGTTAATATGGTTGACCAGTCGCCGTCTCTGGGAGATCGGAATTGCATTCAGAGTTGAGATCGCATGTTTACAGCACCTGGTGAATCTGTATTAGGTTGCCGCAAGTATCCTCGAACACCGCAACGATAGCAGTTCCCACATTGGCTGGTTCCGATCTAAAGCGTACGCCCAGTGCCCCAAGCCGCTCATATTCAGCACCGATCTCGTCCACGGCAAACGAGGTCAAGGGAATGCCCGCTTCGAAGAGAGCCTGTTGATAGGTTAAAGCCGCCGGATTGAGGTTGGGCTCAAGGAGCAGTTCCGTACCATTCGGCTCCTCAGGTGAAACGACTGTCAGCCAGCGACCCTCGCCAGCCGGGAGATCCAGCTTCTTCTCGAAACCAAGCACGTCGGTGTAGAACCGAAGGGCGCTTTCCTGATCCTGGACAAGTACACTGTTCAGATTGATTCTCATCAAAGTCTCTCACCGTTTGAGCTCGATGGTGCGGTTTGTCTCTGTCAACTCCGCCCGGCAGCCCTACGCATGAGTACCGGCTTGGTTGACTTGTTAGCCATCAGTCCTGAGGACAGTTCCGTGGCGAAGGTAGTGATTGATCCGCCTTTCCCAGTCCTGCATGAACTCTTTATAGAATTCCTCCGTAAAGGAAGCAATGAAGGTATCGCCTTCCTGCCCAAGGCTGGTATGGGTGTAGCTGACTGTCGCCGTCGACCCCGCAACAGCCGGCTGCAGTTGAATGGTCAATTTGCACGCCGTGACATCAGGGGTGATTTTGATCATCTCCACCAAGCCATTGTCAGGTTCGTGCTTGTTGATGTACCAGATTGCGCCGGTCGACCCCGCTTCCGTAAGAAAGACACAGTCGGCTTCCGCAACACCCGATTGACAGTAGACGACCAGTGGATCCCAATCTTCAAGCCAATCCGCCTCGCGCACCGGGCACAGTAAGGGAAATACTTGCGACGGCTCAGCGACAAGCTGTTGGGTAAAGGTGCGAGTGACCCGATTGGGTTTCTCTATTCTCATCGGTCCGCCGGTATGTGAGTTCTAAACCAATCCATATTGCCTTCCATCACCCGCAGTACCTGGCGCGGCTCAGCCGGGCCATGGGGTGAACGGGGATAGATCACCATCTTCACCTCCACGCCCAACCGCTTCAAAGCACGATACAGTTCGAAACCCTGACTGATCGGTACACGCCGGTCCGCCTGTCCGTGTTGAATCAGGGAAGGCGTCTTGGCGTTGCTGATTTGAAAGAGGGGCGAGCGGGCACGGTACAGTTCCTCCAGTTCCCAGAACTCGCCGCCGAAGTAATCGGGGACAAAATCGGGTATGTCGGTGGTACCGTTCATACCGATGAGGTTGGCGACCGGTGCACCGATGGAGGCTGCTTTGAAGCGGTTGGTCTGGGTGATGATCCACGCAGTCATAAAGCCGCCATAGCTCCATCCCATAACGCCCAATCGCTCGCTGTCCGCGATGCCCTCACGGACTAGATGATCAACACCGGCCATCAGGTCAGTGTAGTCCATGCCGCCCCAGTCTGCTTTATTCAGCGCTCGGAATTCGATGCCGTATGCACCTGAGCCACGGGGATTGGCGCGCAGTACGGCATATCCTTCTGCAGCAAACGCGGCGACAGGATACAAACTCGATGCCCCTATAAATCCGCGCGTGTAATGACTGGCCGGGCCACCGTGAACGATCAACAGCAACGGGTACTTTTCATCGTTTCGATAGTCGACCGGCAACGTCAATAAACCCTCGATTTCAAGACCATCGGTGGACTGCCAGGAGATCACGCGCGTTCTGCCCAGAGGCAATTCGGGCATATCGGTGTTGGCACTGCTCACTTGAACCGGCTTGTAACGCTTGACACGACTGACGTGGGCTTCCGCGGGCCGATCCGTATCTGCAATGACCATACCGAAGCGTGTGCCGGTCCGGTTCAGGGACACTGCGGACACAAAAGCGTCCGGTTCTGCCAGGATCTCAATCTCCTTACCGTTGGTGGGTATGGACAGAATGCGCGATGAGGTCTTGTAGAACTCGAAGGCGAGGATGCTCTTGTCTGTCGATGCCCATCCCATAGGAGTGAGATCGGCATTGGAATTCTCCGCCAGCAATGCCGGTTCACCTCCCTTCGCCGGCATCACTGCCAGCCTGGATCGCTGCACCCAGGAAGGGGGATCATCGGTCATGACAAAGGCGATCCGATCCCCGCTCCTCGAATAAAGAGGTGCATATTCCGAAGCATTGCTGGTCGCCAATGCACTCACTTCACCTGTTTCGATGTCGACACTTGAAATGTCGGACTCCGTCCGGTCATTCAGCTTTGGCGTCGGTGTATGCGAATAGACGACTCTGCTGCCGTCGGGAGACCAATCCAATCCTGACGCATACGAGAGACTAACGTTGAAGTCACCTTTGGTCAGCTGTTTGGGTTTGGGTTGTTCCCCCTCTTTTGGCATCCCAACGAGCCAGATGTGTTGATACCTGTAGTCTTCATCCACCGTGACCTGATCATCCCTTGCCTTTGATTTCTTTTTGTCCTCTTCGGTCGGTTCATTTACCATGAGAAAGGCAATCCGGTCACTACCCGGGGACCAGATGAAATTCGTCAAGGCCGATTTAGCTTCCGTTAACTGTATTGCTTCACCGCCATCTGCCCGAATGGCATATAGGTTTGTCCAGCCGGCACGGCTAGACGTAAACGCCAACCAGTTACCATCCGGTGACCACTTCGGATTACCGGAACTGTATTCATCCGACGTAAACTGACGCTGTCTCTTACCATCGGTGTCAGCCATGAAAAGCTGAGTGATATACCGGCTCTTCTCGTCGGTCATGACCGCATGGGTTTGCGTATAGACCACCTGTTTGCCATCCGGAGCCACTCGTACATTGCCGACTCTGCTAGTCTGCATCATCACCGCCGGGGTCCACTTTGTGACGTTCTCCTCGACATCACTCGCTTCAGTCGCAGTCTCTACACCCGTAGCTTCCTTATCAGCAGCGGACATGTCCTTGTCAGCAGCACATACAGGACCAGTCCAGACAAGAACAAGGAACAAGGTAAAGGGCCGTAGGGCTGGTAGACAAGGACGGAGTTGCATTTAGGATTTCCTTTGCTTTTGTTTTTTTCACATTGTCACAGGCGCCCCTTTATCATATCACTTCCGGGATTCCATCGAGCTATCACTAGACAGCACACTCCCGTTGCGGGAGGATAGAGCGTCGCTCCGCCCGTGTATCGAATCTGTGAAAGAGAGGCCGAACTATGAAACTCGAAGGCAAGACCGCCATAGTGACAGGTGGTAGCAGAGGCATCGGTAAACAGATCTGCCTGACATTGGCCAGGGAGGGGGCCAACGTGGTGGTGGCAGCGCGCACGGAAAACGAAGGAGAACGACTGCCGGGAACCATCCACAAAACAGTTGAGGAGATCGAGGCGGCCGGCGGTCGAGCCTTGGCTGTCAGGACAGACATAACAGTCGATCAGGATGTCGAACGGTTGGCCCAAACCTGCCTGGACCAGTTTGGCAGGATCGACATCCTGGTGAACGATGCTGCCGCTAACTATAACGCGATGGTGAAAGACCTGACCATCAAGAAATGGGATGTGATGATGCGGGTCAACCTTCGCGGTACGTTTGTCTGTACCAAGGCAGTGCTGCCTGCCATGATGGAACAGAAAGGCGGCAATATCATCGCCATGACCTCCATAGCCGCCAAGAGGGGAGCGCCGCCGGGAGAGGTCTGCTACAGCATCACCAAGACGGGAATTGAACTCTTCTGTTGGGGACTGGCGAAGGAAGTCAAGGAATACAACATTGCGGTCAACGATCTGTACCCCACCGGAGGCGTCGCCACTGACGGATTCAAGCAGGTGTTCAAACGTCGCAATCTGAGTGAAGAAGCTCTCAAAGGAATGGCGACACCTCAGCAAATAGCCGAAGCGGCCCTCTGGATTGCAGAGCAGGACGCCGCAACCTTTACTGGTCATTCAGTGAATCACGACGAGGTCTGGGGATTTATCGAAGGAAGGTCCAAACCCTGACTGAATCGCAGAACCCGTATAGGAAAAGCTTCCATGAGTGATCCGAGCGACAGTAGCAACAATTACTACAAACCCCTGCAATGGGATTCGGTTCATTGGGGCACCCACTGTGTGGACTGCTATCCAGGTAACTGCCCCATGCGGGTTTACGTAAAGGATGGCAAGATTGTCAGGGAAGAGCCCTGCGGCACCATGCCCAGCATCAACGATGAAGTACCGGATTACAATCCCATGGGATGTATGCAGGGGAGTTGCTGGAATCTTTCCCTGGAAGGTCCGGATCGTTCCATGTACCCCCTTAGACGATCCGGCGAGCGGGGCGAGGGGAAGTGGCAGCGCATCTCCTGGGATGATGCCCTGACAGAGATTGCCGACCTAATGATCGAAGCCATTGAGGAGCATGGGCCGCGGTCCATCGTTCGGGAAGGCACCCCGGAAGCGATCGTGGCGGGACCAACCGGTCGCTTCTACGAGGTCCTGGGAGGATTCCAGCTGGATCTCAATGCCATCATCGGTGATGTGAATACGGGGGTTTATATCACTTACGGCAAGGCTCATCTCGAGAGTTCCGCGGATGACTGGTTCCATTCGGATCTGCTGCTGTTCTGGAACAGCAATCCGGTTTATACCCGCATTCCCTTCTATCATTTTCTGTCGGAAGCCCGCTATAACGGCGCCGAAGTAGTCAATATCTCTCCCGATATCAACCCCTCCCATACCCATGCCGATTATCAGATAACCCTCGAGGGGGCCAGCGATGCCGCCTTCGGCCTCTCCCTGGTTCAGGTGATGTTTGCCGAGGATATCGCACACCTGGAGTTTATCCGCGAGCAGACCGACCTGTCCCTGCTGGTCAGGTCCGATACGCGCCGCTATCTAAGGCAATCAGATCTGCAGGAAGGCGGACTCGAGCAACAGCTTTATCAATGGCATCCCCACAAGGGGTTGTGCCAGGCTGACCGGGGCAATCTAAAACTCGATGGTGCCGCCGTCGCACTCACCGGCAGCTTCGAAGTGTCCCTGGCCGATGGCGGCCTGGTGGAAGTCCAGCCGGTCTGTGCGCTGTTGCGTCAACAGCTGGATCAGCACTTCACGCCGGAACTGGCGCAGGCCGTTACCGGCGTGCATCCGGACACGATAAGAATGTTGGCCAGGAAGATAGCCACATCACGCACCAACATTATTCATGGCATGAATGCCTGCAAGATGTATCACGGCGATCTCATCGAACGCGCCATGTGTTTGGTGTTAGCAATCAGCGGTAACTGGGGGAAGAAAGGGACGGGCCTCAGAACCTGGGGAACCGGTCTCAACGACGGAGCCATGCTCGCCATGGCGAAAAGGAAACCGGGCGCCCAGGCGGCTGAACAAGTTATGGTCAACAGGGACAACGCCATCGAACAGCTAAAGAAAGTCGACCCAACCCTGACAACTGAACTGGCCATGTCTGAATTCACCAAGGGTAGGCGCGGCATAATGGGGCTGTTTAGCACGGATGACGGCGAGGAGGTCCCTCAAGGGACAAATTCCGCCCCTGTGTTCTGGTGGTATTATCAGGCTGAATATGGCGAGCGTTGGAACAATCCGAAATGGAGCGATCCAACCATGCCCCGCAGCTTTGACGAATATATGCAAGAGGCCCTCGACAAGGGCTGGTGGGACGGCCTCGATCACCCTCGCAAGGATGAGGTGCCACAGGTATTGATCGAGTGTGGCGGCAATACCCTCAGACGCAGCCGTGGCGGCAAGAAAGCGCTGGAGAAACTCTGGTCCAAGCTCAATCTGATTGTCGCCATCGACTTCAAGATGACCCTCACCGCCCAGCATGCAGATTATTTTCTGCCGGCAGCCCAGCACTACGAAAAGATGGCGTTTGCCATCCCCGGACCCTACGTCGCCAATCTGACGTTGGCTGATAAGATCGTGCCGCCCGCCGGTGAGTCCAAGACGGAGTGGGAGTTGTTCCAGGCATTGCTCAACAAGATTGCGGAACGCGCATCGGAGCAGGGCTTGCAGAGCTATCAGGACCCAACCGGTCACGTTAGGAAATACGGTGAGTTGATCAACGCCTATACGATGGATGGTTATTACCGGGATCAGGAGACATTGGTCGATGAGGAGATCCGTGATTCCGCTCTGGCAGGGACCCTGCCCGAGGGGATGACCCTCGAAAAAATGCGTGAGACTGGTTTTGTCCGGTTTATCGACATGGGAATGATGCCCCTCGCCCTGGGGCAGGCAACGACGCTGGAACCTAACGATGTCATCACGCCGCTTCGAAATCACACGGAAAAGGGCTTCCCCTTTCCTACCTACAGCCGCAGAGCGCAATTCTACATCGATCATCCTTGGTTTCTGGAGGCCGATGAGGCCCTGCCAACCCATAAGCCCAATCCAGCGATGGGCGGCGACTATCCACTCGGCATGACTTCCGGTCACAACCGCTGGTCGGTGCATTCCATGAATCACTTCAACGAAGTGGTGCTGGGCACGCACCGGGGTTCACCAAGTGTGATGATCAGCAGTAAGGATGCTGTCGATCGGAAGGTGAGTGACGACGATATGATTCGGGTGTTCAACGACGTCAGTGAATTTCTAGCCCGTGCGAAAGTGGCAGCTAACGTCAAACCGGGGCAGATCATCTCCTACAATGGCTGGGAGCCGATGCAGTACAAAAACTGGAGTGGTGCCAATGAGATCGAGCCGGGGATGGTCAAATGGAACGGCTTGTCCGGTGGTTACGGTCACCTGAACTACTCACCCCTCTGCTGGCAGCCGGTGCCGGTGGATCGCTGGGTTCGCTGTGATTTTGAATTGGCTGAATAGCTGCTACGATCCACTGGCTAAGGACCGTGACGGCTCGTGATCAGATGCATACGCTTGATTGACGGTGCATTTCCTTTGAAGGAGAACTTTGTATGGCTATAGAGATACGCTCAGCCCGCGCTGACGAAATGGGAGATATGGGTGAGATTGGCGCATACGTGTATGCAGGATCTTTCGGCGATGGGCCGGACAACGTCATAGCAACGTCCAACCGCCCCGAGTGGACCCTCTGTGCCTTTGTCGATGGTCAGATGGCATCCATGTTCAGCACAATACCTTTTACCGTTCGTGTGCTGGGCAATGCAGTCCCCATGGGCGGTGTATCTTCCGTCGGTACGCTGCCGGAGTTCAGACGTCGCGGCCTGGCGCGCAGTCTGATGACACAGGCTCTGTCCGATATGCACGAGCGTGGTCAGCCAATCGCTTCACTTTGGGCATCGCAGGCAGCCATCTATCAACGCTATCAGTTTGCCATGACCACCGTACAACGCAGTTACAGTGTCGACACGGTGGATATCGGGTTCTACGATGGTGATATGGGAAGTTGCGAAGTCACTCGGGTTGGCGTCAGTGAGGGTTACGACATCATCAAACCGTTGTATATAGAGTACATCAAAGACCGTATCTGCTATCTGCATCGGGCAAAAACTCTGTGGCAATTCAACGCGCTGGAAGAGCGCAGCGAAGATGGCCCAACCCAGATTGCCGTCTGCCGCGACGGCAGAGGTGCGCCTGTGGGTTACATCATCTACACGGTCAGATCAGGTCGCACCGGCCACCGCTCTCGTGATCAGGAGATGACTGTACGTGATTTTGTCTGGCTGACCCATGACTGCTACCGAAGTCTGTGGCGATTTATTGCCAGCCACGATCTGGTGGGTACAGTTCGGTGGCAGTCTGCGCCGCTCGACGATCCTGCGCCGGAGCTGTTTATCGAACCTCGGCAGTTACACACACGAGACCAGGAAGGCGCCTGGTTTCGGGTAGTCGATGTGCCCGCTGCATTGGCTGCAAGGGGTTACATGGGTTCCGGCACGATCAAAATCGGTATCGACGAGGATCCACTCGCACCTTGGAACACTGGCACACACGAACTGACCGCTTCGACAGAAGGAGCGGAAGTGAAGTCGTTAGACGGTACGCCTGATATACAGCTTTCAGCGAAGGCGCTGGCCTCACTTTACACGGGATTTCACAGTGCCGGGGTGCTGGCCGGGTGGGGTCTGCTCAAGGGTGAGCCGAGTTCCATACAGCTCGCCGAGCGCATATTCGCGACACCCCACGCTCCCCACTGCCCCGACCATTTCTAGACAATGGTGGAAGGTTGGAACCGGCAAGAGCGATTGCTATATCCACACTGGAAATGGGATTGATATGAATATTGCCACATGTTCAGATACCGCGACTGCATCCATTGGGAGCTATCTGAATGAAGGCGCTATTGTGTCGGCAAATCGGTGATCTAGGCAATTTGGCAGTGGCGGAGATTGCGGAACCTGCTCTCCCCCCGGATAGTGTTCGCATCGCAGTACACGCAACTGCGTTGAATTTCCCCGATGTCCTCGTTGTACGCGGACAATATCAAAGTCGTCCTGCTCTCCCCTTTGTACCTGGACTGGAGTGCGCCGGTGAAGTATTGGAAGTCGGCGAGTATGTCACGCAGTTCAAGTCAGGTGATCGAGTCATGGCGAATCCGTTATCGGGCGCGCTGGCAGAGGAGGTATGTTGCCCGGTCGAGAGAGTTCTTCACGTGCCGGACAACGTTTCGTTGGCCGATGCTGCTGGATTCATCACCACCTATGGCACCAGCTATCACGCCTACGTCGATCGCGGCGCCCTGCAAGCGGGCGAAACCGTTTTGGTACTCGGTGCGGCGGGCGGAGTCGGCCTAACAGCTGTTGAACTGGCCAAAGTGATGGGGGCAAACGTCATTGCTGCCGCCAGCACTGAGGACAAGCTACGCCTCTGCCGGGATTATGGGGCCGACGAGTGCATCGATTACACGAGGGAATCCATCAAGGATCGTGTCATGGAAATAACCGGCGGCAGGGGGGTCGACGTTGCTTACGACCCGGTCGGCGGCGATGCCATGTTCCAAGCTTTACGCAGCATGGCCCTGGGAGGTCGCCTGCTGATAATCGGTTTTGCCAGTGGCACCATCGGAGAGATTCCCGCCAATCGATTATTGCTGAGACAATCTCAAGCAGTGGGAGTGGTATTCGGCGCCTGGGCTGCAGACTTTCCCGACAAGTTTCGTGACCGAATGAGTGTACTGACGGATTGGTGGCGTCAGGGCAAGTTGAGACCACACGTCTCGCAGACGTTTCCTCTGTGCGATGGAGTTGCCGCACTGCAAGTACTGGCAGAGCGTAAAGCAATGGGCAAGGTGGTGATCACTATGGACCGAGTCACGAATGACCGGGTCGCGTAAGACCGGGTCACGAATGACCAGATCAGAAAGGATTCGTGAGTAGTCGAGGAGAAAGAGCCATCGCCACCCCTTCTTCCCGTTAGGACAAATGGAGTCTGCTCCCCATTTGAGGAATTGGAAATTGGCCGAGGAGGGGATATAGTGTCGCTGCTCTATTTGGGCAGGTGTGAAATCCATTCTTAGTGAGGCCACATATGTATTGGGTTGAGATCTCTCTCGCTATCCGACCATGATGAATCACATAACCGGTATAGCCCTGGCGTCAGCTATTATATTTGCACTCACCCCTGGCACGCTCACTGCTGGCGAGAGTCCACAACTCGCGGCCGAAGCAACGACAATCTCCCCTGCTGAAAAAGAACTGACGGATTGGATTGCCGCCCAGCAGGACGCAATGATTAAGGACCTGGCGGAGATCGTCGAAATCAATTCCGGCACATTGAACGTCGATGGCATAAACAAGGTCAGAGACATTCTGAACCAGGAGCTTGCTGCACTTGGATTTCAGACGCGTACCGTAGCCGGGGGCGAGGTTACCAGCCTCACCTGCAAGGGAGGCGATGTTCAGTTCGCCGATCATCTCATCGCAACACTTAACACCGGCGAGAGCCGCAAACTGCTGCTCAACGGCCATCTCGATACGGTTTTCCCCGAGGACAGTCGGTTTCAGCATCTGCTGATAGACGGTGATACCCTGAAGGGACCGGGCGTATCGGACATGAAGGGCGGGCTAATCGCCATGCTCTATGCTCTCAAGGCGCTTCACGACAAGGGTTTATTGGCAAACGTGCGTCTCACGGTATTGCTCAATAGTGACGAAGAGATGGGCTCACTCGGCTCGCGCCCACTGATCGAAAAGCTTGCACGCCAGCACGATCTCGGTCTGGTCTTCGAAGGATCTTCGCAAAATCGAATGACACGGCACAGAAAAGGACTCGGGCAAGCGAGACTTAGAGTTACAGGGAGAGCATCCCACGCCGGCAACGCACACGAGGAAGGCGTATCCGCGATTCACGAGCTATCCCACAAGATCGTCGAGATAGAGAAACTCACTGACTACGATCAGCAGACCACCGTCAACGTGGGATTGGTGCAGGGAGGCGAGGCCCGCAATACCATCTCGCCCTGTGCCGAAGCCTATGTCGACTTGAGGTATCCAAACAATGATCTCGGCAATCGCCTGGTAACGGAGATCAAGCGGATTGCGGCCATCAAGCACACCCGCAACACCCACATCGGGCAGTCACCGGAAACCGAAACCTGGGTGAAGCTCCATCGACCGGCGAAGCCCATCCACCCCGAAAGCGACGCCATCATATCCGCTGCCATGGGAATCTCAGCAGCACTCGGTCAGACTCTCGGCAGCCGTTACTCGGGAGGGGGCACGGATGGTTCCATCATGCAGTCGGTTGGCCTCCCCACTGCAGATTCGTTAGGGCCGGACGGCGAGGGTGACCACTCACCGCGTGAAGAGAGCAGCATCAGCTCTCTGATGATTCGCACGAAGATGAACGCAGTGCTATTGTCTCGATTGATCCAGGACTAATCACTCCCGGTACATCTTCGGTCGCTGCCGCACAGGGTCCAGCAGAGACCAGTCCCCCTGTTCCAGCGTAAACCCGTCCGGAAAAGGGGTACGTGCGTCCATGCCCAGAGATTTCAGCACGCGGTCGTCTTGGTAATAACACTGTGACGCTATGCCGAACAGGGCTCGAAGGGCTGGTCGCTGTTGACGATTGAATTCCTCCAGCATGGGTACTCTGTCTTCAGGTTCGAGGGACGAGAAATCTGTCTGAAGGAGATCGCGCGACAGCTCGTCAAGTGTCTGCAACGCTTCAGTCAGAAAATGCAACTCGCCAGACCGGGCCAGAATATTCGAGAAGATCTTCGGATCATCGGCCGCGGGCACCTTATATTCCCCGTTCGCCGGAATCATCGTGGCTACCAAGACCTCTAAGGTGCGGCGCTCTTCATCGGACAACTGACTGTCCGTGATGATCAGGTTACCTTTGTCACTCATGCTGTCGCCTCAATCGAATAAGTTGGCCAGGCGTTTCTTTATGGAGTCTGCAATATACAGTGCGAGCGCCTGGATGGTACTGGTGGGGTTCACGCCGGCGGAAGTCACAAATATGCTGCCGTCCACGATGAAGAGGTTCTTGACGTCGTGGCAACGGCCCCATTCATTCACGACTGAGTTGGCGCGATCCACACCCATTCTGGCAGTACCCATCAGGTGCCAGCCACCGACCGATATGGGTGCCTCCGTGATGATATCCTTGGCCCCCGCTGCTCGCAGGACCTCCTCACCCTTCGCCAATGCGTGATCGAGCATCTTTCTGCTGTTTTCGCTGAGCTGGTAGTCGATCTTGGGTGCGGGAATGCCGTTCGAGTCCACCAGATCAGGATCCAAGGTAACGGTATTGTGAAGTTCGGGCAGGTCTTCACAGATCATCACCATGCCCGTGATGCGATTGAACAGGTCCCGGTAAGCGCGGTGGTGGTCCTCCCCCCAGGGAACACGACCGGAATGAATGCCCGTCATTGCAGTGGCAATGGGACCTCTGCCGCGGGTGATTTCCATCGTGTAGCCGCGTAAGAAACCACGGGAGCGATCGGTCTCGTAAAACTCCTGGCTCCAGATGCAGTTACCGGGTCCCTTGTAGCCATCGAGCGGTTCGTCGAACACTCCCTGCACCGATGCATAAGGATGAAACATCATGTTCTTACCCACCATACCGCTGCTGTTAGCCAACCCGTCCGGAAACAGATTCGAGCTTGAATTCAGCAGGATGCGCGGTGTACCCACTCCGTTACAGGCCATCACCACAATCTCCGCCTCCTGCATCTGCTCAACGCCATCGGCATCATAGTAGACGACTCCGGAAGCCATACCTTTGTCGTTCACCCTGATTTCGCGCACCCGACAACCGGTCCGTACTTCTACCCCGGCGCGAACTGCATGGGGCCAATAGGTGATGTCTGTGCTGGCCTTCGCACCCTGAGCGCAGCCGGTAGTGCATGAACCGAGATTGATGCACTTGTCACGGCCATCGTATTGTTCAGTGGCGACCGCACTGTCTGATGGCCACCAATGCCATCCGAGGGAATTGAACCCCCCGGCAAGCCTCTCGCCGGCCTTACCGAGCGGTACCGGCGGCATGAGCGGGTTCTTCGGGGGATAGGCAGGGTCGCCGGCGAGACCGGAAATCCCCATCATCCGATCGTTCTCGGCGTAATACGGCTCCAGGGTCGCGTAATCGATCGGCCAGTCATCAGCAACACCATCCAGCGTCTTGATGCTGAAGTCACCTGGATGAAAGCGTGGGAAATGCCCGGCATACAAAATGGTCGCACCACCAACCGCATTGAAATTGGCCACCGAAATCGGTGAGTTGGTGTCATTGACGGGATAGTCGACAGGCAGTCCACGCCTGTTGGGACTGATACTGTAATCCTGACGCGTCTCCCATTCGCGTCCGGCACTCGGGTACTCGGCCGGCTTCATCCAGTTGCCCTGCTCCAGACAGACCACTTTCATGCGCGTATCCACCAGACTCCACGCCACCGCTGCACCGGATGCACCGGCACCTATAATCAATACATCGACCGGATCTGCTGCCATATTCTTCTCTCTGTTCGTGATCTGTCTATAACCCAAACCTGCTACGACGACGCCACGGCACCACCGTCACAGGTAATGATTTCACCCACCGTAAATGCGCCGGCCCGGGAACTCAGAAATATCGCCAGCCCGGCAATATCTTCCATGGTACCAACGCGACCTCTTGGATTACCCTTACCAACGGAGTCCCAATCGACCCCTTCCGTAGCACCCCCAAAACCAACCCCGGCACTCAACATCCAGGTAGGGAACGGTCCCGGCGCTATGCCGTTAACGATGATGTTCTCCTTCACCAAATGCGCCGCCAGCACGCGTGTCAGATGATGCACGGCCGCCTTTGAAGGACCATAGGAAAAGTTTTCAAATACGGGCGTTTTAATTCCATCCACTGATCCGACATTGATAACCCGTGCAGGATCCTCCGCATTGGCAGATTTTCTCAACAGCGGCAGCATCTTCTGCGTCAAAAAGAAAACACCTTTGACGTTGGTATCCATCACCTTGTCCCAACCGGACTCGGGGAATACATCCAAGGGTTCACCCCAAGTAGCACCGGCATTATTGACGAGAATGTCCAGTCTCTCCTCTTGCGACTCAACACCTTTGGTCAGTGTTTCGATGCCATCCAAACCCGACAAATCCGCGGGAATCGAAACACACTCCCCCCCATAAGTCTCCTGCAGCCTCTTGGCAGTCGCGCTGCACACATCGGCCTTTCTAGAGCTGATATATACCTTGGCCCCATTAGCAAGAAAGCCAGCAGCGATCATCTCGCCAATCCCCCGTGAGCCACCTGTGACAACAGCAACCTTCCCCTCAATTGAAAATAGATTCTTCATATATTACTCAGCATTAGTTTTCGTATACGTGTGACATGTAAGGTAATTGGAAAGTGCTCAATAGAAAAGGGGTCAGTGCGAATATTTCCCCATCAGCCTGATTAGTGATCCCAACTCACCGGTAATCACCTGCGTCCAGTTGGTTGAGACATGGGATGGGGTGTTGATGGAGCGCCTTCGGAGCGCGGTGGAGCCATGGATGGCGGAACCGTGATCCAGGTGTCTTGGGCCATGGATGGCCCAAGGCAAGTAGCGTAA